>JBDRUN010000039.1 GCA_039801365.1 candidate division WOR-3 bacterium | reverse complement strand
ATAAAGCTGAACCGAAGTCGCGACCCGGTCGCGGTCATGCGAAAAAGGAGTACCATCACTGCGGCACTGACAACCGCCCCCGCAAAGCTCAGAACAAATGCTGGTGAGAGAAAAGTGCCGAGTACAAATGAGCTAAGTAACGAGCGAAGCAAGGCGAGATGGAAGGCATCAGCCGGCCCGGTCTCGACCAGTGCGACAAGCGTAAACACGTTGGCCAGCCCGAGCCTGACTCCGGGCAAGGGATAGGGCAGAAGCGTCTCTGCGACCTGCAGCACCGATGCACACGCTACCAGCGCTGCGAGCCTGCTGACCCGGCCCGACGCCTGTTCTTGCGTCACCACACGGCCAAGACGGTTCGCCTGCTCAGTGTGTTTCTGCATCAATTCCACCGGCATCTGTTCCCCTTATTTCGATGAGTACCCGGTTTGGCACGCAGACGACTACCTGTCCGGCCCGGCTTATCCACCCCCGACGCACGCACAATTGGTGCGGACAATCTGACTCAGCGACCCTTACCCGGCCTGCCTTCACTTCAACTCTCAACCCTGACGGCACGCTCCTACTGGCCGATGCTCTAGGTCTGAAACCCGATAACAGTAGTATTACGGTATCCCTTGCCAGCGACTGCGTCACAAGCAGCCGATTATCGTGATACACATAGACCGTCTTCGCCTGTGCCGGCCGGACAATCGCTGACCGCAGGGCAAGAACCGGCCCAGCCAACACGACCGCGATGAGCAACACGTCCGCGAAACTCAAGCGGTAGAACAACGTCTTATGCACCACGCCTGACACTGGACGTCCGGGAATGACCCAATATCACCCCGCCGCACCATGACCATTGGCTAATGTATTCTCTGGGCAACTCGGTCAGAGCTTCTCAGCCGGCCGCCGCTTTATGCAGTTACAGAACGCGTGGTAATTCGCGCACACGCCGCCCAGAATCGAAAACATGCCCCAGAACAAAGGTCGGAAGAAAACGTGCCCGAGGCTCGGCCGCGAATATGGCAACAGGTAAATACCCAAGGTCACAAGCACACAGCCAATAATAATGCAGGTATGGCCGAACACGGCGAGCGACGTCCGGCCGGGCCGGAAACCGAGATATACTAGCGTAGCACCAATTGCCAGTGGAACGATTCCGTAACCACCCCGACTTACTACCAGAAAGAATATCCCGACCAGCACCAGTACACAGCCGAGTGCCGCGGTAACGATACTGACTGGTTTCACCATTCCTCCTTATGTTTGCAAAGACTGACAGCGGCCGGCCCGGTCCCTACTGCTCATGTCTCGGTCGCGGGCGATGAGCTGCTCGTCACGACCAACAACTACACTGAATTCGCCTGGTGTCAAGTAGGAGAGAAGGCGGAGAGTCGAGGGGGCAAACGCGCGGGGACAAGACAAGAGACCGAAACTGGCAGCAGCCGGTACTGGTCGTCCGTGTCGTTCGGCTCCCTTTTCGATTGCCGTCAGTCAGTGACCGGGCCCCTTATTGAAGCCACCAGATATGCCCGGCCCAAGGCGCTGACGCACTGTGTAGTACCACCAACAAGGTCCGGGAATAGCCCGAGAATCCTGAACCGGTGACTGGTGCCGGGAACTGCTTTGAGCCTGTCTCGGGACAATCACGGTCCTCTGCGGCGCAAGGCACGAGCCACAACAGGGCGAAGCGTAAACTGGTACGAGAAAGTCCGAGACAACTGCTTAGAGAAACGCCTGGAAAACATCATGCGGCACCACTTGGCACAGCGCCGCAAAATGCTATCTCAGAACCGCCCTGATTGTCTTTCTTGAGAATAGAACGACCGTAACCGACGAATAATCAATAGAAAACAGAGAGCTTGAACCTTGGAGACACGGGTGGCCAAGCACCGCCCCCTACCCCCCCACCGAGCCAGCACGCCTGCCAGTATATTACCTCATTCAGTAACGTCTAGGCCCACAATGCCCCAACACTAGAACAAAACTTAGCCCCGCGAGAAATTACTTGACAAACACACCACCCCTATTAGCATGTAAACATATGTTTACCAAAGACAAGAACCGCCGGGACAAGATTGTTCAGTTCGTAAGACAATATGTCGAAGAGCACGGATTCCCGCCGAGCTTCAGGGAAATCGCAAGGGCCGTGGGCATCAGAAGTACAAAGGCGGTGAAGTATCATCTGGACATTCTCGCCGAGCAGGGGATTCTTGGCCGTACGCCGGGTCAGGCCCGTTCGCTCAAGAGTGCAGTCCAGCCATATACCTTGCCTTTAATTGGCCGCATTGCCGCCGGCTCGCCCGTGCTGGCAGTGGAAAATGTCGAGGCGCATATATCGCTCAGCCGGTTCCAAGACTGTTTCCTGCTCCGGGTCCACGGCGAGAGCATGAGTGGCGCGGGCATTATGGCTGGCGATTTGGTGATCGTGCGGCAAGATGCCGAGCCGCAAAATGGCGACATCATCGTGGCGCTTTTGGATGACGAGGCCACGGTGAAACGGTTCACGCGCAAGAACGGGCAGGTAGTTCTGCTTCCCGAGAACCCAAATTTCCAGCCGATTGCGGTCAGCACCGACCGCACGGACTTCAAGGTTATTGGAGTAGTAGTCGGGCTGCTGAGAAACTACAAATGACCGGAGGTACTGATATGGTAAGCAATAAGGTAAATGAGACAATCAAGGTGTACGCGCTGTACGCAAGCCCAGAACGGCCCGCGGCCCCACACGAACGGCTGCGGCCGCTCATGTTTATCTGGCGTAACCGGGAGTACCGGGTCCAGGACGTAACCTATGTCTGGCGCGAGCGCCGGGGTGAATCCGAGCTGTATCATTACGCAGTGTCGGACGGTGCCAATGTGTATGAGCTGTGCTACGAAACCAGGACATTTAACTGGACGCTGTCGAGTGTCGCCTGTGCCGAGTAACATTCCCTTTCCTGTTCAAGCGCGAAGCAATGAAGCCGAAATGACGCCTGCCCCAACTGGGATCAGGCGCACCATACTCCACGTTGATATGGACGCCTTTTTCGCCTCGGTCGAGCAGCGTACCTACCCTTTCCTGCGTGGCAAGGCCATCGGTGTGTGTGGCAACCCGAACAGCCGGACAGTCATCGCCGCAGCATCCTACGAAGCAAAAGCCCGTGGTGTAAAAACCGCAATGACCATTCCTGAGGCCCGGCGGCTGTGCCCGGACATAATCCTCGTGCCCGGCAACCCGGCCAAGTACGTTGATACTTCCATCCGCATTCTGGCAATTTATACCAGTTTCACCGACTTGGTTGAGGTATTCTCGGTGGACGAAGCTTTCCTTGACGTTACTGCGTCGGCCCACCTTTTCGGCGGCGCCGAAGCGGTGGCCCGACGCATCAAGCAGGAAATAAAAGAGCAGTTCGGCCTGACTTGTTCAATTGGTATCGCACCAAACAAGCTGTTGGCAAAACTGGCCGGCGAGTTGCATAAACCCGACGGTCTTACTGTCATCCGGCCTGAGGACGTGCCCGCACTCCTCAAGAAAACGCCGGTCGAGGACATCTGCGGCATTGGCCCGCGGACTAGGGATAAGCTCAACCGGGCCGGCATCAGAACCTGCGCCGAACTCGGCCGGTTTCCGGAGAAGAGCCTCCGAATAATGTTCGGCGTCAACGCAATTCGCCTACACAACATCGGTCTGGGAGTGGACGAAAGTCCGGTGCTGCCCTGTTTCCACGAACCGGAAACGAAGTCAGTGGGCCATTCACTAACCCTGGAGCAGGACACCAGAAACATGGCGGTAGTCCGGCGCTTTCTTTTGCAGCTTTCCGAGCAGGTCGGTCGGAGGTTGCGCCAGGACGGCTACTCTGGCCGCACCGTATCCCTGGTCCTGCGCTACGCCGACTTCACCACCCGGGTACGCCAACGCAGCCTGGCCTGCCATATCAACGACGGTCACCGGATTTATTCGGTCGCCCTGCGGCTGTTTGAGGAACTCTACCAGCCGCCTAGGCCTGTGCGCCTGCTTGGAGTTAGCGTTTCCAGCCTGGTTCGTAATATCCGGCAGATGCAGCTTAACTCGCCGGGCCGAAGTGAAGCGTTGTTCGACGCAGCTGACGCGGTCAACGACCGCTATGGCGAGTTCGTAGTTGCCCGGAGTCGGCTCATGGAACCAGCAAATGCTCGCGGCCTGCCACCAACAGCTTACAGCCGGAGTTTCTCTGGCGCCAGCATCCCGTACAAAGACAGAGATCCGGAAGCCGGCAATAAGAATCCACGCACCCGTACGCCACGGGTAATTCCGCCTTCCTGGCGTCCGGGCCGGACCGGAAGCAGTGCACCGGCCCCGCGCGCCATCCCTCAAACCGACTGACTGGCAGCCGACTACCGGCCAGACCGTGTTCTGCTGTTACTGTTGAAGCAACCTGAGAAAAACTTCCGCTGAAGGCCGAACACGTACTGCGTTCTGGACCTACAGCGTATCGGCGACAGCCGCTGTGTCCATGAGCCCGAAGAACTCCTGCATTGCCCGGCACTGGTCAGACGCGGTTCCACCCCCGCGCCAGACTAAGACCCGTGCGCCGGCCCGGTCAAACGCAACACTGTCCTTCTCGGCGCCCTGAAACGAACCAAGGAATATGTCCATGTCGTCAAGGTTCCGGACAAGCCGGCCGGAAATTACATCCGCATCAACCGGACCGGACAGCACCGCCGTACCCTGGAATATGTCCGGGTGTTTAAACGCGGTGTAGAGCGCAGTGCTGCCAGCCTCGCCAATGCCGGCCACGAACCGCCAGTCCGGGTCAATCCGGAACTGGTGTTCGAAGTCTGCCACTATGTCCATGACCAAGTGCTCGCCGGTCACGGCTGCGGCCTTCCGTTCCGTCATGTTACCTTCCGGCCTAAGCCACCCATACCCGCCGTCAGCCCGGAATGGTCCACGGACCGCAAGCAGGATGAAGCCCGGCGCAATAAAACAGCCTCCATCCCACAACGCAAGCACCTCGTTTTCGTCCCGGCCTTCGCCGTGAAGCACAACGAGCAGTGGGTATTCCTCCTCGGGCTCGAAATCAGCTGGCAGCCGGAATGTGTAGTAGGGCAGCTCATCCGGTTCGAGTGCGGCCGGTTCCCCGGGCCCACATCCGGCTGTTAGAAGCAGTATTGCAAGTGCAGCAGGCACCAATTTGTTGACTTTCATCGCACCGCAATAATACGTCCGCACAGGCGATTGGTCAAATCCTGCACCCAAGGACTATCAGCACCAGAGTCATGGATTCCCGCCCGGGAAGTGCGCTCAGCCCGGTTATTCTTATCCTCATCGGACGCGGCTAGTGGAAAATGTAAAAACCGCCGAGTCCCAACCCGGCGGTGAACGTCGCCATCCGCCAGTGAAAGTCGTATCCAAGTTCGGCATGTGCGCTCACGACGTAGAATCGGTATGAGGCACCGCCAGCAACCTTGACGTACGGACTGAACCGGCTACCGGTCCAGCCGTCCTGTCCGCTGTGCACGTAGGTCGCGGAAAGGGAAAGTGCTCCTTGGCGCCAGCGGTGGTCCGGACCGAAGTCATACAATAGATGCAGCCGCACCGGCAGGTACGAAATGTCCCACATCAGGTTGCCATCAAGCACTGCAGTCCCGACCGCGACACCAAAGCGACGGTCGGTTGCAAAACCCGCGCCGATGTCGATGATACTGAACGGCAAAACCGCCGGCGGAGTTTCGCCCCTATTCAGCAATCGGCTTGTTGGACCAAATCCGGCCTCAATGAGTTCGAACTTGATCAATGGCCGTGCCCAGGCAAAGGTCATTGTCGTCACCGCACATATCAACAGAACCAAGTTCTTCATGCCTGCTCTCTTGTGTTTTCCACTTCGTGTGCGCTAGCGGCCAACTACCGTCAATCGGACGACGCCGGGGCTTTGCGGCTCGGGCTGCACAAAATAGACACCCGGGGCAAGGCCGGTAAGGTCGTTTACTCCTGGTATTAGCCGGGTGACCTGTCTTCCTTGACAGTCGAAGAGCAACCCGCCGGACTCCAATCGCAACCACGCTCGCGCCAACTCAGGTCTCGGTTGGGGTACGGACGCAAAATTGGGGTGTTCGACCGCACCGGTCAGATAGTCGCGCGGGTACTTAATTGCCCGGCCATTCCAGGCAGTGGTCATCCTCTGCCACACAACTTGGCCATCACGCGTTACCTCAAACAATCTCCCACTTACCGCCTCGGTAATGAAAGTGTTGCCATTCGGCATCCGGTAAGCGCCAGACATGTGCGCGGAATAGAAAACGCCCGGACTCTTGTATACCCAACTAGGACCATCCGGCCCGAATGCTGAATCCGGGTGGATATAGTAATGGTCATTTGAGTCCAGGAGTGGTGTTATTTCCTCAACGCTGGAATAGTCGTTTGCGCTGCCGGGCCGGTCACCGTTGTTGAACACAAGGATATTGCCCGCGCCCACTAGGCCGGGCTTTATCCAGTTTGCGCCGTGCACAACCCAGAAGTGCTGGTCCGAGGAATCTCCCCGATCATAGTTTTGTGGGTTGCCCCAGCGGTAGATGATATCTCCACCCTTGCCGTGCCGACCGCCCGAGTGTCCGGCTGCTTCCTCGGTAGTTGTCGAGTGGTCAATCACATACAACTCGTTCAGAAAGTGCGATGTGAAGATAATCTCATCCCGCTCCTCGCTGTACTCGACGATGTTGGCGTGAATCCAGTCGCCGTACATGAACAACGTCCCCATGTTGATGTCAAGAAGTTCCGGATGCTCGCGTACTACGCCATAGTTCGGCTTGTTTGGGTCCACGTCCTGAATAAGATGGTCCCATGCCCGCCATTGCCATACTACACTATCTGCGTCCGGGTCGTATTCGATGATTTCCTCAGGCCACATTTCACCGGAGATATTGACCCGGCCCATTGCCTTGGCCTCAGCCATTGTCTTACGTGCCCACGCCAAGAGCAGGATATTGCCGTTCGGCATCGGATGGATATCGTGATGCTGTTGATGGTTCGCGTCTGACCACAAGAAGCTCTGGATGACGTTGCCGTCCCAGTCGTACCGCTCGATCAAGCCGCCGTAAACACCACCCCGCATCTGCGCGCCCGGATACGCACCGGGTCGCCAGACTGTTGAGTCCGGCATCAGGTACACTGCATAAGCCGGGGTAGTTGTACAGTGCCACGTCTTCACCTGTCGACCACTTGTATCAACAAGTGATACGTCACGCTGATAGACCGGGTTGTAGATGACGAGACCGTCAAATACTTGGGCAACACAGGACCCGCACGCCAGCGCGAGCATTGCGAGCGTATTGATTTTCCCTGTCAACGTTGATGTCCGCGTGCTCTATTCTCACTTTGGACAGCGGCGTGTCAAGCACCTTGGCACTGGCTTTCCAAGACCCCGAACTTTGTCTGCGGCGCCGACCCAAGTAACCCCTCCGCCGCGCCGGAACGATAAAAAAAGGTGGGGCGACCGCATGGTCGCCCCGCTGATCTCATCTCTTCTCCGCTACGGCCGACGCACCTTACCTGCGGCGTTGTCATAGAACGTATTGTTGGTCTCAAGACTATCTGGGTCGGGCAGGTACTGCAAGTCACCGTCCAGGTAGATACCCCAAGCTGAGCCATGCCCGATGTTGCAGCCGCGGATATCGGGTTTGCTGTTGACGATGTAGATGTTGCCTAAGTCGAACTTGCCGCCATATTCAATCGTCGAGTTGCGCAGACGGCTGGTTGGCCGCGTGCCGTCGCCGAACTGAATGTAGGCCCAGTCGCCCGGTGCCGGCGAACCCGAAATGCTCGTGAATGTCACGCTGTCGGCAATGAGCGCACCAACGCCACCATTTATTCCAACCGCAAGATACGCCTCAGACGCGAATTTGATCACGACGCCGGGCTCGATTGTCAGCGTTACCTCGGGTCCACCCAAAGGGCCAACCCACACGTCCGATGTTACGATATATGGCGTGCCGTGGTTACGCCAGGTTGCGCTTGACTGCTCGACCCCACCGTGCGGAAGGAGAATCCCTTCCTGTGCGTTGGGGCTGAACTTGTTGCCAACTCCGAGATATCGGACGTGTTCGGGCATGATCTGGATCGGATACTTGCCACACTGCTCAATCGTGTCGTAGGACATATCGAGCGCATAGCCGAAGTAGTTGATGTTGATACCGTATCCGGCGCTGTGGCGGACCGAAGAGTGGTCAAACTGACTGATATGGCAATCGGAGAAGTATATTGCCGCGCCGTTGCTCGTCCCGGCGTACGTTATCTTGCAGTAACTCATCTTGCTCTCGGGCCTTGTACCCTCCCAGAACTTGATTCCGTCCCAGTCACCGGGAGCCGGCACGGCCTGATTCGACGTGAAGACGATAACCGAGTCCGGCTTGCCGACCGCAATGAGTCCGCCGGGAAGGTTCTGATTCCAACCGAACCCAATGCTCCGGCCGGCCTCGAACTTGACGACGCACCCAGGCAGAATAGTCAGAGTGGCATCGTCCACACTGATGTCAGCGCGGACGATGTGCGGGTTACCGGATGGATACCAGGTCTCGTCGGATGTAATGTTCCCGTCGTGGTAGGTCGGTCCGCCGCCGCCACCACCGCCTGGAACCACGTTCACGGTGATCGAGTGCTCAGCCTTATTATTGGCGCCATCCCAGGCCACGGCCTTGAGCGTATGCTGGCCTGTAGTCGCGTTCCAGTTCACCGCGAACGTATCCGCGGTCCCGGCTCTGGCTTCGCTGAACTTGACCGCGTCGGCATAGAATTCGACCTTGATTACGGCCTTGTTATCCTGTGCCAGGACCTTGACCACGACCGCACCGGTATCAATGTTTGCGCCGTTCACCGGGTAGATAAATGTCAAGGTCGGGTTTGTTGTGTCTCCGCCCGGGCAGCCAGCAAGCAGCACAAGCCCGGCGGCTAAGACTAGAGCTATCGGCCATCTCACCTTTCTAGTGTTTTCTTGTTCAGACGTCTCGGCCAGGTGACATTTCCCCTTCGGCCCAGAATTAGAGCGTCGGTTTGTCAAGCAACGGACATTGACACCACTCTATCTGTGGCGTTAGACTTCAGCGTGTCCCGACTACGTCGCTACTTCGTAACCGGCCTGGCTACGGTGCTGCCAATCGGCTTTACGGCATTCGTATTCTGGTTCCTCATCTCCCGGCTTGGCAGCTTGTTGCGGCCAGCCCTTGCCCACGCCTGGCTTGCCCGCCTGCCCGGGTGGATTTTGACCCTTGCCGGGTTCGTCATCATCGTGCTCATCGTACTGGCAGTTGGTGCACTTACCTCCGGGCTTGGCGGCCGCTGGTTCATCGGCTGGTTTGACCGACAGATGCGCCGGTTGCCGGTTGTCCGCTCAATCTACGGCTCGGCCCGCGAGCTGACCGATGCTGTGTTCGTACGACGCAGTTCACTGCGCAAGACCGTGCTCGCCGAGTACCCGCGCCGGGGGATGTTTGCGATCGGGTTCTTGACGTCGGACGAGCGATTCAAGCTTGCCGACGGCCGGGAGGCGGTATTCGTATTCTTCCCGACTACACCTAACCCGACGTCCGGTTGGCTTGTGCTTGTACCCGAGGAAGACCTGACCGAAACCGCACTGAGCATTGACGAAGGACTGAAGCTTGTCGTGTCCGGTGGCGTGGTTCGACCGGACAGTCTCAAACAAGGCGTGCTACGTCGGCGAACGTCAGCGGCCTCCGAAGGTTAGAACTTACGTTCCAGGTACCGGTCACCTGGCTAACGTCTGGTCCTGCGTCTGAGTCCGGGCCGGCCGCGGCCTGCGCTCTCGTCAGTCTGCTTAGCTTCGGCCTGGAACCCCTGGTAGATACTCGCCAGCTCAGCCAAACGCCGCTGTACCCGGCCGTTAACCGAATCTGGCGGATAGTTCCCCTTGCGGTCCGGCCTGCCGGCCGGGACGCCGGTCAGCAGTTCGATTCCCTGGTCAACTGTCTCGACTGCGTACAAGTGGAACTTCCCCTTGCGCACCGCCTCGATTACTTCAGGTCGGAGCATCAAGTCCGGGACATTAGCCTTCGGGATAATAACCCCCTGCCTGCCGGTCAGCCCCCGTGCCCGGCAGGTGTAGAAGAAGCCTTCAACCTTCTGGTTTACGCCGCCGACCGGCTGAATCTGTCCTTGTTGGTTTACCGAACCAGTGACCGCAAGGTCCTGTCTAATGCCAAGCCCTGAGAGGTCTGATAGCAACGCATAGACCTCAGTCGAAGACGCCGAATCGCCATCCACTCCGCCGTAGGACTGCTCAAATGTAATCGAAGCCGAGAGCACAAGCGGCTGCTGCCGGGCGAAGCGGCTGCGCAGATAACCGGAAAGAATGTACACGCCCTTATCGTGAATTGGCCCGGAGAGCTGTGACTCTCGTTCGATATTGATAATGCCGGAAGCGCCGACGCCGGTTTTGGCGGTTATCCGGGTTGGATGTCCGAACATGTACTCACCCGAATCGTACACCGCCAGACCGTTCACCTGGCCGACCGCCTTGCCGGTGACGTCAATGAAAAGCGTGCCCTGGTCAATGAGTTCCTGGATTTTCTCTTCCTGGAGCCGGACCCGGTTACGCCGCTTCTCGATTGCCTCGTCCACGTGCTTTGCGGTGACGGTCGTTGCGCCATCCTTCTTTGCCCAATAGCTTGCTTCCTTCAATACCTCGCTGACGACATTGAACCTCGTCGTGAGCTTTCTCTGCCGGCCGGCGAGCCGGGCGCCGTACTCGATGACACGCGCGACCGCACTGCGGTCGAACCGAGCAAGTTTCTCCTTCTCGCACAGGTTCTTCACCACCTGGCAGTACTGCTCGACCGCAGCACCGTTCAGAGTCATCTCCCAGTCAAAGTCGGCGCGCACCGTGAATATCTTCTTGAAGTCCTCGTCGTAGGCTGAAAGCAAGGTGTAGATTTCCGGGTCGCCAATCATCACGACCTTGAGGCTGATTGCCACTGGTTCGGGCTTGAGGACCGAGGTAGAGAACAGCGAGAAGAAGGGGTCGTAGGCTGAAATCTCAAGACGTCGGTTGCGGAGCGTGCGCTTTAGCGCTGGCCATACCCCGGGTTCGACAAGTACGTCAAGTGCATTCAGAACCAAAAAGCCCCGATCGGCGCGTAGAATCGAGCCGGCCTTGATCTTGGTGAAGTCGGTATGCCACTGGCCGGTACGGTCCATAGTACGTTCGATTGCACCAAATAGATTCTTGTAGTTCGGGTTGGTTTCGAAAACGACCGGTGCACCCTTGGTACCGCTGTTGTCCACCAGTACGTTCACTCGGTATTCGGCATAAGGGTCCAGTGCCGGCTGTTCCGGCTTGGCCTCGGGGCGCTGTCGGAACAAGTCAATATTGCCGATGATTGACTCTGCCACCTCTTTCAGATACTCGCGCACCTTCTCGCCCGGGTAGCGCTCGGCAACATCGGCAAGGCGTTCTTCGAGCACTGGCCGGACGATGTTCTCGTCCAACTCACGCAGCGCCTCGCGCGCCAACCTTTCTTGTTCGCGGACAACTTTGAATATCGCACTCAGCTCATCGTTCAGCGCCCGGTACTTTGCCCGGATTTCCTCGGCCCGCTTTGCCGGCAGCTTACCCTCCTCCACCAGTCCGGCGAGAGAATCAATGTGAACCGGCTGCTTCTCGACAATCGGTGCGAGTTCGGGTCGTGCGAACGGTGCTGACTGCACCAGGGCGAAGCCTTCAGATGCCACCCGCTTCTCGAACTCGCGCACCCGCGCACCACCTTCCTCCTTGAACCGGTCAACGATTTCGGTCCTAGAGTGCTGGTAAGTTTCGCTCTCAAACAAAGCCGGCACGTTCTTCGCCAGGTACTCGATGAGCTGGTCCATATCGCGCTGGAACCGACGGCCGTCGCCGGGTTTCAGCCGCAGGAGACGCGGCTGGTCCGGGTCCCTGAAGTTATTTACGTAACATTTGTCGTCCAATTCCCGCGGCGCGGTCTTGTACCGCTCGAGCATCTGGCGAACAGTTGTCGTCCGACCGGTGCCGGACGGGCCAGTCACGAAAATATTGTACCCCTGGCTCTCGATGTCGAGTCCCAGGGCCAAGGCCTCAACCGCCCGTTCCTGGCCGACGATTGTCACCCCTGCTGGCTTCACCGATGCCGGCGACCTGATATCCTCGGTTGTTCGGAACTTAAGGTACTCTTCCGGACACCGCCAGGAAAGTTCACTATCTTTCAGTCGCAGCCGGTCAGCTAACTGCGACGACTGTTTCTTCCTGCCTACCATTAGGACTCCTTATGCTGCACTGTATTTCGATCGGACACGTAATCAACGGTTCCCTATATTCGTGCTGGCGGCAGATTGTCAAGCGAATCTCTGTAGGCCTGATTCAGACCGGTCGAGTCGGTCACCATCCACACCGCCCGCTGCACCATCCACAGATGTCCGGAAATATCCCGGTCCCGCACGCGGTCAACAATCTCCCGCAAGCCGGCGTTGTCGGTTATCGGTCCAAGCTCAAAAGTGTCGGACGCGCGCGGCATCTCGCGAAACTCGTTGCAGCAAAACATCCCAAGCTCGAACTGGACCGGGCTTGGTCCGGTACTGATTATGTGAGGTTTGAGCATCAGCACGTGCTGCACGCGACTCTTCTTCGACCGGAAAAGTAGCCCGGCCGGCAGCGTATCACACTCGATGCCGGAGTTTCTCGACCTTACCGCAAAGCTGAAAGGAAACGTCCCGGTCGGCGGGAAACCGGTATTCTTACCGGTAATCAGCAACAGCTCGATGTTCGGATTCAGGTTGAAGTCGGTACCGGACGGTTCAAAGTCGTCCGGGCCGGGCAGCAGCCCTTCGCAAGCGGCAAGCAGTAGTACAACAGCCGTAAAGGCACGCGCCCCAGACCGGACGCTCATGCCAACAACATTCCTGTTCATGTCTCACCTCGTTACTGCAAGTTGTGCCGGAACTAGCCGATCCGGACCGGTAGCCACGGCAACGTACACACCGGTCGGTGCCGGCACACCGGCGCCGTCTTTCCAGTCCCATTCGAACCGGTGCGTTCCCGGCTCAAGCTGACCAGAATAGAGTGTACGCACCAACCGGCCGCACTGGTCATATACTGCAATGTCGTATCGCGCCGCCTGGCCAATCGTAACATCAATCTGATGTCTGAATGCCACCAGCCGCGGCCGCCTCTGTTCGGTTACTGGTGCAGATTCTTTGTTCCTAGTTCCCGGCGTCTCGTCAGAGCTAAAATTCCAGGTTGCGTCAAAATACAACCCGCTACCGTACTCCGGGTCGTACCCGGAGAAAACCACACCCACACCCTGCCTTGGTGCGCCGACCGGGCACACCACTCGCGGCCGGCAGCCTTCGGAACAGAAGCTCGCCCGGCGGTCGTTTACCTTCAGTGGCGCTGACCAGCGCTCGGGTTCATACGAGTTCGCCGACCTGAGCCTCACGGTCGTATTTCCGGTCGGCCCGGAGTTGTAGCACAGGTACACATAGCCTGCTGCCGAGCCGGGTACCGCCGCAAGGTCGGCAAACCAGTCGTCGTACAGCCTGTCTCCAAGCACAAGCCCGGTTGCCCAATTGATACCGCCGTCGTTGCTCCAGGCCGCCTCCAAGTCCAGCCGATGCGAGTCACGACGGGCAACGGTATAACAGACCCACACCTTAGCCTGCCACTCACGCGCCGTGTCCGCCTGCGCTACCACCGGGTCTCGGCACTGTTTTCCGGCACTCAGAACATGCAGCGGCCACCACTGTCGCGCCCGGCCATAGTACCGGTTACTCTGCTGATGAATTTCCCGGCCGTTAGCGGCGTAGCGCCACACACAGTGGATGGTAGAACCACTGCCAAAGGTTACGTGCGGGTCCCAACAATTCCACCAAGGCTGTGTCGGCTCCCAAGTCTTGGCAAAATCAAGCGAACGAGTAAAACTGCCGGTGCGGCCGGTCCGCATCTCATTGGCATACAGGCAATAAAGATAGTGACGCCGGTCGTGGTCAGCGCAGACCGAAAAATCGTTGATTGTATCCGGCCCGACCCCGACCGCGAAATCCTGGAACGTAAGGCCTTGAGGCTCGATGCGCATCACCCGCAGGTCACCATCACCGAGGGCAACAAGGTAGAATACATAGACAAAGCTTGAATCGCCCGGCCCACATACGACCTCAATCTTGGACACGTCCGCACCTAGGCCGAACCGGAATACGCCTTCCCAGGTGCGACCATAATCCGTCGAGCGGTACACCCTGACCTTGGTGTCACGGCCTGCGGCCGCCACCCAGATTACGCCTTGGTTATCGGCGGCTGCCGCGAACGCCCGAACCGATACCGTATCAATTACAAAGTCCGGCCCGACAAACCATGCGGTATTGCCGGTTGACACAACATTGCGCAAATGCGGTGTCCGACTCAATCCGGTCTCAACCAGGGCATCTGGGAACGTCCTGGATACCGGCTGTCCAACGATTGGTTCCTGCCGGACCGTGGCACTGAGTTCCACATCCAGTGCCTTGGCAAGACCGTAGTCGCACTGCGCGACTGCCTGTTGCAACTGTGCCTCAAGCGCGGCACAGTTTTCCGGCAGGCTACCAATCAGCTCAACAGAGCCTGACTGAACCGGGCTCACGCCCAATATCGCAACCAAGACGCCGGCCGCTATGGCGGTCATGCGGTAATTCAACCAGCCGGCCTGGCGTTGTCAAGCCGCACCAACGATTCTCTTGCGCAGCCTAGTGTCGAGCCTATAATGAGTTCCGACCCTGAGCCCTGATTGCGGAGGTGCTTGCGCGTACTGCCGACCCGTCGCATACCCTGCCCGTCATCCTCGTCATTGACGAGACCAGTGCCAGTCTGGACTATCTGACACGGGCGGCCAGTTGCTATGCGAAAGGTCGTTTGCTTCAGGAGTTCTGTTTTGAACACCTCGACTGTTACGCTGCCCTGAAAAACTGGTACACAAGAAACCGCAGCCGGTTCGTCTCGGCCATTGTCCAAGCAATAGACTTCTCCGGCACCCAGCAGGAAACAAAGCTCCTCGACTCCCGGGACGTAGGGGTTCCGGTTCCGCTTGGCCTTGACCCCAAAGCCTTCCAGGGATTCCTGATATACGTCAGCCTGCGCAACAACCTTGACCGCGTTACCCCGGTGATATTTTTTGCGCGGCCGGACCAACTTGTCAATGCTCAACGCTTCAGTGATTTCGTTGTCTTTCCCGGGCACGGCACCTGCGCGTTCGCACCCGGACCGCTAAGCGAGGCGCCCTGCGCCGACGAAGTGATCACGCGGCTCGACAATCTTGTCCTGAGGCCGCTTGGCCCGGATGAGCGCCGCGAGTGGCGCAATACCCACGCGATGGTCATCGGCCGGTCGCGCAAGATGGTATCGCTCGTCCACGAGATCAAACGCATCGGTCCGTCCGACGCAACCGTGCTGCTCCTCGGCAAACCCGGAACCGGAAAGGAATTGGTTGCCATTGCGCTACATCGGCTGAGTTATCGGTATGCGGACGATCCACCCGAACGTCGGCTGCCCCATACTGTAAATATCGCCTCCCTTGACCACAATCTCCTTGAAGACGACCTATTCGGACACATACGTGGTGCTTTCACCGGCGCGGTCGCCGACCGGAAGGGCGTCTTTGAAGTAGCCAAAGGTTCGACGGTATTCTTGGACGAGATCGGCGACATCAGCCACAACATCCAAATCAAGTTGCTGCGAGCGATAGAGTACCACCGCATCAAACGACTCGGTAGCCCAACCGAAACATCGGTTGACATGAGAATCGTCGCCGCCACGAACCGGACGGTGGCTGAAATCCAGTCCCGGTTCCGCACCGACTTCTACACCCGGCTTGTCCAGAGTTGCATAATGGTTCCTTCCTTAAAGGAGCGATGGGAGGACGAGCCAGTCGAGGTCATCCAGGACGACATCGCCGAGGCAACCAACTTCTTCGTCGAGCAGATGAATGCCAATCCGCGCCATACCCGGAAACTCACGGCTGACGAAGGGGTGATCCGATTCCTGACCGCACTGGTACGAGGATACCTGGAAGGCGCAAACAATCTGTTTGAAGGCAACATGCGCACCCTGCGCAACGTCGTTGAGCGGGCCTACGAACGAGCCCAGTTTGAAGGAACGCCAGCAGTACACACCGGCCAGATGATTACGACCATCGGCTTGCTCAAGTACATGAGCACCAAGACCCCAGGGTCCGACACAGCAACTATCGAGCAGGTTGTCGGCAGTCTCAACATGGCCGCTATCGAACGCCAGGCAATTTCCGAGGCACTCAAGAAATGCCATGGTAACCAATCACAGGCCGCGATTGTGCTTGGCATGCACCGCGACACCCTGCGCCGGAAGATGGCCGAGTACGGCCTATAGGCACCGCGCGTTGTTGCCCTCCAGACATTGGCCCGCCCAGCAACTCTGAACAAAACCTAAAGAATCTGGCTCATCGCCGCGAACCAACGCTGCCGACCATTACGGCACTATGACGTATAATACGCCAAGCACACGCAAGTAGCACATATTTATTTCTCCGGTCTAAACTACATAACTTGCGCCATTGATGATCTTACAGCACTTAGTATAATAATTGTGTCACCTGGCACATCATTTGCAGCTAAAGGGACAACCCAGAGGCGGGGTGGAGACTGACCGAGTCGGGGTGAGGTTCTCTCTCAGAGACTGTCGCGCTCCTCAAGACCCACGTCACTGAGGTTCTCTCGATGGAGCCGACAACGCGCGGTGTGTCGCTTTCAAAAAGAACGGCGCACCGCGCCTCCTTTCCGCAACCCGACTCTGCCCCAAAGCTACAACGAGTTCACCCTGGTCTTACTGATTTGCGCTATTGCTGAAATACTAGGGGCCGGCGGTAAAGGTCGGGTATTCACTGGTTACCGGCGCTCTGCGCCGGGTTGCTCTCTTGCCCGGGCGATTACCTCCTGCGCCCACGGATGGCCAGGAACAATCCGAAGCACCATTTCCGCCGCTTCAATCGCGGCCTTGCGGTCACCGGCCTTGAGCGAAGCCAGCGCAAGATTGTACAGAACCACCGGGTCCTGTGGAAACCTGCCGGCTGCAAGTAGGAACACATCTCTGGCTTCGGTGTGCCGGTCCTGCGACCCAAACACAGCTCCGAGAACCAAATATGCCTGCCGTGCGCCAGAATCTGCGGCAATCGCATCCCTGAGCAAAGCCAGCGCCGTGGTGGTATCGCCAGCCGCAAGTACTTCGCTCGCCTCGCGCAGCTTGTCGGTCCCTTCTACACCGGATTCGCTGAGCGAAGCAAGTAACTGCCTTGTTTCCTCAAGCGCAACCCGTTCCTGCAAACTGCGCGGGTCAAGATACGCCTCCTGAATCTCAATCGCCCGGCGGTACAACTGCTCGGCTTTTTCTCTATCCAGCGCACGATAATGAAACGCCTCGCCCAGGTTGCGAAAGCCATTCGCGGCAAGCAACATCGAACCCCGGCGCAAAGGCGCGACCAGCACAAATCGGCTCACAACAAGAACCGCCAGCGCGAGCGCAACCGGCGTAAACCGTCTTGGACGCTCGACCACCGTTTGCCACAAGATGGTAATGCCAGAACCACCAAGCACAGCAAGCACGGGAACTGCCAGCACCCGGTAGCGGGAAGAGACGTAGAACACCAATAGTCCGGCAAACGTGCCGGCAACCACTGCAAGCATGGCCCAGTACTCGCGCCGCCGCCCAAAGAGAACCGCGACCAAAGCCAGGGCCAGTAGTATGCTGAAATGCATCGGCATCAGCCGTAAGGGCCAGACTAGCACCGTTTCGACGTCGAGATTGTAGTTCAGGGGCGACTCGTAGTCTGCGAGAGCCAGCCCGAGCTTGCGAACCATCAGCTTTGCATAACCGAAAAGGTCGCGCGCAATCCACGCAAACGCCCGGCCGAACCAGAACTGGCTGATTTGCGATGCCCTGAGCCTTTGGCCGGAGCGCGCCCGCGTGTACTCCTGCTCGAATGTCTCCTGGTCGCTAATGCCGGTCAGATACCGGCCGTCCTTTTGGAACTCGTACACCTCGGGCGGCTGTGCGAGCGTGCCAACTGCCAGCCGGTTGTTGCCCTGGTAGAACGTGAACCCGGCGTTCGCGCTCACCAGCACGAAATCGCGACCGACTGCGATGTTGTGCAATGTCGCGGGCAGAACCGCAACGGCCGCACACGCAACCATGGTAAGAACCCGACGCCACATCCCAATGCGGTAAAGCGCCGCAAGTACGACAGTAGCCAGCAGCACAAACCCGGCACCAGGCCAGGCAAGAACCGCAGTGCCGTACGCAAGCCCGGCCCCGGCCCACAGCCATGTTGAACCCCCACCCATTGGTTCTCTGGGTCTCTTCTGTATCTCCAGGGTTCGCCCTCGCACTCCGCCCCTGGAGGCCAGCACAAGCAGAAAACTCGCCAGCGTTACCAGAAACACGACCCAGCTCGCGGATAGCAACTTGGTCTCAAAGAACGGCAGCACCGGCGAGAACGCAGCAAGCACGAGCGAAGCCACGGCTGCCTGCTGGCCAGCAAGTCTTCTTGCAGTCAGATACACCAGCACAAGCGTCCCAAGACCCAGAACCATCTGCACCAGATACACGAAAAGCAGATTGCCGCGCGCCGGCCCGATAATCCCGGCCAGGATGTAGGCGTAAAGCGGTGCGCGGTAGAACACTCCGGGACCGACAACGTGTCCGGCAAGTATGTTTTGTGCCCACGCAAGATATATACCCGCGTCGCCCAGTGGGAACCGGAAATACGGTATCTGCCGGGCGTACACTACCAGATAGACAACCCTCAGCACGGCCGCAGCCGTAACTATCCCGCCGACAACCAACACTTCTAACCTGGCACTGATGCCGGCCTGCCGCTGGCCTAACCCCAGCTTCATCTCACCAGAAGGGCCGGGTGTGCTACACCCGGCCCGTATCTCAAATGCAAGTCCTTACTAGTGGAGCAACACGAACGGAACCGTCTGGCCACTTCCCTTGTCCACTACGAAGTAAGTACCAGCCGGCACATTGCTTGCGTCCCATAATGCTTTCCCGTCCGTGATGCAGCACTCAGTTACGGATCGACCCGAAGCGTCCAGCACCACGACGCTGCTGGCCCGGCCTGTGGTCTGGAACTCCACCAGACCTGAGGCTGGATTCGGGCTGACCCGAACCTGCCCAGCGCCACGAACACCACGGTCCGGCTCGGCCAGCCCGGTTCCGTGTAGCAGGTGATTGAGATATGCTCTCATCAGCCGATTCCGGTCCGGCCCGCGCAGCGCTCCGAAAATCACTGCCGAACAGACTGTGCGGTATCCACCGGTCAGCTTGTAACTCACGACCCGGCCTGTGCTTGACTGGTCGCGCAGACAGACCGCTCCGCCTGCGGCATCGAATTCATCAACCCAACTATCTGGTCCCTCACCGTAAGGATAAGTAAAACTCATCCCCTGGGCCAGCGTTCCGGGCTGACCGGCAAGGCTGGAAACGTTGCCAGTTGCCTGGCCGTCAGCCACATAGCTCGTGCCGAAATAAGGCCACAATGCGCCGGTGCGATTGGAATAGCCAAAATCACCGCCCTCAGCATAGACGCCTTTGCCGGAATTGAGGAAGTCAATCAGTTGGGCTGTTTCCGTCGTACCGACGGTACAGTTATCCCCTCAACACCGAAACCAGCCCATCAGACAAAATACGACGTCGTATCCGCTGATGTTGCCTGGCAGATAGGTGTTGAAGACCTGTGCGGTATGACCCAGATTCTCAATCTCCTGCTTCACCCAGTAGGCACAGTCAATCGAATCCCCGACCTGCGGGTCAAAGAACCGGTCTAACGGGTCGTAGTTCCAGACGCAGATGTTCGCAGCCTGCGCGGCAATCGGCAGCGCAAGACAGGCCGCCACGAACAATAGCAGCAGACTTGCCGGTCTCATGTGTTCTCCTTTCTGCGGTTCCAGAACAATCCTAACAGTCTCTCCAAGCAGTGTCAATGGCCCGCGTTGCCTCACCAAAAATGTACTCGAAGCTACCCCGTTGCCTCACGTAAGAAAAGTACTCGAAACAGGAGGCATAATCTGACCAGCCCTTACCATGAAAGGAGTTGGTCAGATGGCACTGACTA
>JBDRUN010000038.1 GCA_039801365.1 candidate division WOR-3 bacterium | reverse complement strand
AGCGCGAGCCGCTCGGCATAGCAATGGGCACAACCAGCACTGATATGCGAACACCCTGTCACCGGGTTCCACGTTGTCTCAGTCCACGCAACACCGGAATTCAGTATCATCGTACCATTTCTAGTGTAACAACTCGGCTGGCCCGCGCAAGCCGGCGATTTTCGTCATAAATATCTACCCGAAGCAGGGTTGTTTCGTCGGTATGGATTCAGGTCTGTTTGGGCTTGAAAAAGCAGGGTACCAAGGGCATTCTTCAGGTCTGACCGAAAGGAGAACACCCAATGGTAGCCACAATACCCAGAAGGACTCTACACCGTGACCGCTAAGAAGTCCATCGTCTCTGCCAATGCCCCCAAGTATCGGACCACAAGAAAGAAGACCAAGCCCACGCTGCTAAACAAGCTGACACACCTCACACGTCTTGGCCGGAAGTATCTCAGCTTCATGCTCTGCAACGCCGGCAGGAACATCGCTACCCCAACGAGCATTACTATCATCGCAGACCCCACCTGCTCACTCCCTTAGCGCCGCGGCCGCAAGCAACGCTACGGCCCGGATGTGCTGTGCTACCGGCTCTTCCTCTGGCAGCTTGCCCGCTACCCATCCTCGATCCACCTCGCTCACTTCATCCGCCTCAACCATCAGCGGCTCTTCTGTCATCCCAAGCTCCGGAAGGCATCAGCCGAGGTCAAAGATAAACTCAAGACTATCAGTCCGTCCACAGTCGACCGCCTGCTCCGACCGGTCCAAGCCGAGCTGCTGGCCAAACGCCGCTACAAGTCCAACCCCTTTGCCTCCTGGCTCAAGAAACGCATCCCGGTCGAGACCTGCCATGACAAACCCAAGAAGCAGCTCGGGTATTTGGAGATAGACCTGGTAAGTCACGGAGGGCAGAGCCCTTGCGGTGAGTTTGCCTATACGCTGGTAGTCACCGAGATAATCACCGGCTGGACCGAGTTGCGGCTACTACGCAACAAGGCTCACATCTGGATGCTGCTGGCGATGAAGAGCATCTTCCGCTCGCTGTCCTTTCAGCCTACTGCCATCCGTTCGGACAATGGCAGCGAGTTTATCAACCAGGCGCTGGCGGCGTTTGCCGAGGAACAGAAACTGCCCTTCACCAGGTCCCGGGCGTACCAGAAGAACGACTCGCCTTACGTGGAAAGCAAGAACTGGGCGCTGGTGCGTAGCTACGCTGGCTACCGGCGGTATGACACGAAGCAAGAGAACTTGGCGCTGGCGCGGCTGGACCGGCTGATAGCCCTCAAGCGCAACCTGTTCATGCCCTCGATGAAGCTGGTGGCAAAGGAAAGGGTGGGGCCGCGGGTCGGCAAGCGCTACAACGTGGATACGCCGCTGCAGCGCCTCTTGGCCAGACCCGAACTGGCCAAGCGTTACCGAGAGAAGCTGGAGCGGTTGCTGGCTGGAACCGACCTTCTGCGCCTGCTTTATGACCTACGGCGGGCTGAGCGCCGACTTGATGCTGGGCACAGGGGCAAATATGCTAGTGGTGTGCCGACTCAGGAGGTTGCATGACTACAGTCACTGCAGAACCTGTTTAGGGCAGGTCCAAATCATGACGAAAGTGGGGCATAATCCGGTGCAGCGAGAGGCCTCCTCGATCAAGCCCGGTCAAGGAAGAAGGTGTGGTGAAGGGCGACGATGCAATTGAAGCCCCTGCCTCGGAGGTCTCACAGTCGTTTCGGACGTCACAGCCTGGTGCCAGCTCGATGTGGCAAAGGCGGAGCTGGGTGTACCAGAACATCGGTCCAGACTACACCGAGAAAATCGTACGGCCATCCATCCGCACCGCCCTGCGCGATGCGGCTTCGCATTTTGCCGCAGCCGAACTATACTCAGCGGGCAGCCGTACTGCTTACATTGCAGCGGTTGACTCACTTCTGGACGAAGCGTTCGCGGACAAAGGTATCAAACGCGAGCGTGTATTTCTGCGCCGGGTCAAGCTTCCCGACGTCATCATGACCGCCATCGAGCAGAAACTGGCCGAGAAGCAGAACACCCACAAGGATGTCTAGAAGGAACGCAAAGAAGCTGAGCGCAAGGCGGTCGAAGCCAAAAGCATCGCCAAGACAAACCGGGGCATTGCCGGCAGCCTGACGAACAGTTATCTCACCTGGTGCTATGTCAAGATGCTCAAGAGCGTAGCCCACTCGCAGAATAACACTTTCGTAATAACACCTTTCGACCAGAAGCGCATCCCGATGCTGAACATCAAATAGCTAAAGCTCCTCTGGCCGCACCAACTAAACTGGCGCTGAAGCCGACTGAGGACTTCGGTGCCCACTCCTTTGTGTGGTTCGGCAGTGTGTCTAGTATCTTTCAGTGTCGCTGCGAGCTGTTCGCCGATTGAACACCGCTACGGACAGATGAGAAGGATTGTCCTACGCTTCCCTGACGGGATTGGTTTTCTGTCCGTGAAGTTCTTCAGTCGGCCGGAAGCACGCACTCCGGGTCAGGACCCAGGAATGAGTAGCGGCCACGCATTGCCGGTTGGCGGTAGTCCGGAAGTATCATCGGCGACTTGCGAGAACGCGGCACCTTTGCTGCCGCAAGTTCCCGCTTGAATGCCGCGACGTGCTTCAAGGAGAGTTCAGGAACAGCCTTTGTGGCCTTGGCCGCTTCGGCGGCAGCCTTGCCAGCCCGTCGTCCAAACACGAGAATGTCGAGGAGAGAGTTTCCCATCAGCCGATTGCGGCCGTGGATTCCGCCCGAGACTTCTCCTGCGGCATACAGATTCCCGACCCCGGAAAGTCCGTCCTCATCGATCAGAATACCACCGTTCTGGTAGTGCTGGGTCGGATAGGTGAGCACCGGCTCACGGTCCATGAAAATTCCGTAGCGGGCAAACTGGTGGTACATTGCCGGCAGCGACGCCTTCACCGCGCCTTCACCCTTGAGCATCTCGATGAGCGGCGAGTCGAGCCATACACCGAAGACGCCGGTCGGTGTTCTGACGCCGCGACCTTCACGGCATTCTCTGATGATGGCGGAGGCAGTGATATCACGGCTCTCAAGCTCGTAAATGAACCGATTGCCCTGATCGTTGACCAGTTGTGCGCCCAACCCACGTACCTTCTCGGTGATGAGCAGCCCGACAATCTGTTCGGGATAGGCCACCCCGGTCGGGTGGTACTGTATAGTATCCATGAAGATCAGTTTCGCGCCGGCCCGATAGGCAAGGACTAGTCCGTCCGCGGTTGCGCCGTAGTGGTTAGTACAGGGGAATCCCTGAATGTGCAACCGGCCACATCCACCGGTGGCAAGTATGACCGTCTTTGCCCGCGCTATCCATTTCTGCCCGGTCTCAAGGTTCACGAATACCGCGCCGGTTACCGTTCCTCTACCGTCGGTCAACAGTTCAACCGCTGCCGCGAACTCGACCCGCGACACGTTGCGATTGACGAGTTCGTCACGCAGCACGCGCATGATTTCTGCACCGGTGTAATCCCGGCACGCATGCATCCGCTTGCGCGAGGTACCGCCACCATGAATCGTAATCATCGTGCCGTCTTTCTGCTTGTCGAACATCACTCCCAGCTCTTCAAGCCAAGCGATGACGCCGGGCGCATCCAGGACCAGTGCCCGGGCAAGGGATGGAATGTTCTTAAAATGCCCACCACCGAGAACGTCCAGATAGTGCCGGGCCGGTGAATCATTCGGCTTGTCAGCGGCCTGAATACCCCCCTGAGCCATCATCGTATTGGCATCGCCGGTCCTGAGTTTGGTCACCAGAAGTACTCTCGCACCGGCAGCCTGCGCTGTCAGAGCGGCCGCGGCACCCGCACCACCGCCGCCGATGATAAGCACATCTACGTCCTGCTCAACCTGACTAAGGTCAATGCTCGTCTCATCGAACACCGGCCACGCCTCCAGCACATCAGCGAGCTCATTCGGCGTCCGCTCACCCTGATTCGGGCCTACCGCCAGCTTGCGCATTGACTCCTCGATGTAGTCCGGGTGGAATCTCCGAAGCAGTTCCTTTTTCTCTTCCGCAGTCCGCATTGGGAATGTCTGCTTCATTCGCGCTTCACGGGTCGCCTCCATCCGTCGGATGGATTCGCGCATACTGTCAGGATACACCGCAACCTCCCAAAAGCATGGACGTCAGAACCCAGCATACAGCGCCCAGCGGTTCGGTGACACGAGTCTGCCTGCATTCATGTTGGTTTGCGCGCTGCTTCACTTCCTACTCCGGTTCAATGTCCCGGACTTTCTTGTCGTAGTACCGCTCACTAAGTTCCTGCTCGCCAAGCCTGGTGAGTTCTTCGACCGCCGGCAGACACTCACCAGTCTCCAGTTCGCGAAGTCGGTCTCGGAGGTGTGGTGCGCGGGGTCTGATTTTCGCGCCAACTATCCTACGCGCCAGCAGCGCCACGTTGTACTGTACAATTTCCGCCGGGCACCGGCTCGCGCAGAGCCCACACATGATGCAGTCGAAGGACAGGTCTGCAACCCGCTCACAGTCACCCCGAATCGCCGCATTGACGTAGCCCATCACGTCAATCTCCTGCGGGCATATCTTGGTACAGGAGTTGCACGAGATACAGCGCATGATTTCCGGATAGTGTCTGACCAGGGTCTGGGTTGTAGGCTCGAGCTTCGCTACGTCATAGGTCGCTTTATTCGCCGGGAAGAAAGGAATCTGGGTTAAGTACATGTCGTTTTCAATAACTGTCTGGCACGCAAGCCCGACCTTTATCTTGTAGGAATCCTTGGTGCGGTACACCGTGCCGCACGCACCGCAGAAGCCGCCCCGGCATCCGCAGCCGCGGATAAACTGATAACCGGCGTACTCCATCGCCTTCATGATGGTTAGATTCTTCGGCACCTGGTATGCCTTACCCATCACGTAGATGGTAACCAGGCTTGAGGAATCAAAGGAGTTCTGGTTTTGGTCCTTAGGCTTCGCTGGCTGATTAGTCATCGGGGGTCATCCTTTTCTGTACTTGGCCACGCCCTGCTCGTACAGGTCAGCGCCGTAGATGTCGTTCACAACCACTGCGGGGAAGTCTTCGACCACAAGCTCCTGCACGGACTCGGGCCCAAGCTCCGGGTAGGCAATAACCTTGGCCTGCTTAATGCTTCGCGAGATAAGCGCTGCTGCACCGCCGACCGCGGCAAAGTAAACCGCATGGTATCTTACTATCGCGTCAAGCACCGGCTGGGTCCTGTTGCCCTTGCCGATCATGCCGCGCAGTCCATGTTCGATGAGCAACGGTGAATATACGTCCATACGGTACGACGTAGTCGGTCCGGCCGAACCAATGGGCTTGCCCGGTTTGGCCGGCGACGGCCCGACGTAGTAAATCACCGCACCGGCAAGGTCGAAGGGCAGTTGTTCACCAGCTTTCAGTGCATCGGTCAGTTTCTTATGCGCCAAGTCTCGGCCAGTGTAGATGGTACCTGAAATAAGCACCGTGTCACCGGCCACGAGCTTGCACACCGTCTCCTCGGTGAGTGGTGTAGTGATTCGCTTGGCCATCTCTATCTTACAGCACCACGGACTTGTGCCGCGCCGCGTGACAATTGATGTTCACTGCGCAGGGCATCGTTGCGATGTGACACGGAAACGCCTCGATGAATACCGCCAAGGCAGTCACCCGGCCGCCCAGACCCTGGGGGCCGATGCCGAGGTTGTTCACCCGCTCCAGGATATCATTTTCCATCGCCGCATAGAATGGGTCCGGGTGAACCGAGCCGATCTCACGCAGCAGCGCGTGCTTGGCAAGCATCGCACACTTCTCAAAAGTACCGCCAATACCTACGCCGACAATGACCGGCGGGCATGGATTGGCCTTGGACCGCGCCACCCGGTCCACCACGAAACGCTTGATGCCCTCTTCGCCGTCCGCAGCCGAGAGCATCTTCACCTCGCTCATGTTCTCGGAGCCTCCGCCCTTGGGCTGGACCGTAATCTTCAGTCTCTCACCCGGTACGATGTCGGTGTAGATTATCGGTGGCGTGTTGTCACCGGTGTTCTTGCGCCGCAGCGGGTCGGCAACAATGGACTTTCGCAGATAACCTTCCTTATAACCTTTGGCTACGCCCTCGCGGATGGCGTCAGCGAGCTCGCCGCCGGCAATCCTGACCCCAGAGCCGATCTCAACCCAGACTACGGCCCAGCCAGTATCCTGGCATATCGGCATCATCTCAGTCCGGGCAATTTCCTGGTTCGCAAGACACTGGTTCAGGATGTCCTTCCCGGTCGGGGACTCCTCCTGATTCAAGGCCCGCCTGAAAGCCTGCACCATGTCATCGCCCAGCACACAATTGGCATCAATGCACAGTTTCGCCACCGTGTCTCGGACCTGCTCAAATGCAATTTCCTTCACGCCGGTTCCTCAAAGAGCATGGTGCAGCACCCAAATCTCCGGCGCTGCAGGCAGCTTGTCCTTGGTTATTTCTACTTCGCTCGTACCGAAGCGTCGGACCCCGACCCGGCCCTGAAGAAATTGGTCAACTGGCTGAATCTGAAAGCTGCATTTTCCGGTCCGGTAGTGCATGGGAATGATGATACGTGCACCGAGCGCTTCTGCTGTCTTGTGAGCCTGGGTCGCGTCAATCGTAAAATAGCCGCCGACCGGTACCAGGAGCACATCAACCTGTCCTATGGCTGAGCTAACCGCCGCGGGCAGGGGTTCACCAAGGTCCCCAAGATGTACAATCTTCAGACCATCAATGCAATAAAGGAACACCGTGTTGCGGCCGCGCTTTGCTCCGGCCGCGTCATCGTGCGCAGTATCAAGACCGGTGATGGTGATGGACTTGACCTGATGTTCGCCCGCGCCCCGCAGTACCGGTGGGCGTCCGGGCAGCATCCGGCCTCCGGCGTGGTCATCATGATCGTGGCTTTCCGTTACCGCGTCGGCTGTTTCAGAAATCTGACCATAGCACAGTGCATTATCAAAGCATCCAGGAATGTACGGATCAGCGATAATCTTCGTGCCGTCGGATGCGACAAGAAGAAACGCCGCGTGACCGAACCATTTCACCTTCACCTTCTTCTCCTCCCCTTGTCGGACCAACCCGGATGCTGCGACACAAGGCACACCGGGACCGGCGGTACAGGCACCACCGGAAATTCGGTCCGGACGGTTTGTCTCACTAGTGCTGTCGTATGCAGCTCGTTTCTCCTGAAACTACTGAAATGCGTTTCTTGTTCTTCGACACGAAATCAAACCGGACCACGCCATCCGCAGCTGCAAACAGCGTGTCGTCCTTGGCCCGCCGGACGTTCACGCCGGGCAGAAACCTGGTGCCGCGCTGTCGCACCAGGATGTTACCGCAGCGCACCACTTGGGAACCAAAGCACTTCACGCCCAGGCGCTGGCCGGCAGAATCTCGGCCGTTCTTTGCTGTACCGCCGCCTTTCTTGTGTGCCATAAGTCCTTTCTCCTAAACTTCAATCCTGATCTTCTCTTCCATGCGGACGGTGATTATATCCCGCCCGGCCGGTCAGTCAAATCGCCACCGGGATCCACTATCACTCGCGATTTCGAAGCCCGAGTGCTTCGAGGAGCGCATCCTTGCCCGAGTTGATACGCCAGAGCGCCCAAGTTGAGAGCACACGGGCAGTATGCGGGACCGACTGACTGCCCGGCTCTTGGACCCGTACCAGTAGGGGCAGGCAAGCAAACCGCGCCACCCCGGCGGCGAGAAAGAGCACATCGTAGTTCACAAACTCCTGTCCGAACACCACAACCCGGAAACCGTGTAGAGACTGGGCAATGACTCCGGACAGAAGCGACGCCAGGAACGCGCACAGTCCAGTTACGACCGTGTAGATAGCGAAATAGCTCTCCTTGCGGGCCGGATTGTCCGCAAGTTCCAGTAGCAGATTCCACAGTCCGAGACTCGCGCCGGACCAGATGATGCCGTTACACAGCCCGTCCAGCCATATCGGCAGCCGGAAACTCGGAGTCGCAAACAGCCAGAGCAGGGGCATCACACCGACTACCCCGAAGTTGAGCACCGTTACCGGCCGTGCGCCGAAACGGTCAATGAGCCGACCCCAGACGAGCTGAAATACCATTCCGGTCATACCACCGAGAATCGAATACACGCCGATGGCTGCGAAGGGAAAGCGCAGGTTTTTCAGCAAGTGCACGATGTAGAACGGCGAGGCAAGCGTGCCGGTGAGAAACCAAACTGCGAGGAAGACAGTGAGCCGACGGAACTGCGGCTCGCGCAGCGGGCCGAACAGAAGCTCACGCAGACCCGAAGCCGGCCTGGGCTCAAGCTTCGGCTCAGGTTGCTGGAACAGACCGATGGTCGAGCCCAGTCCGAACACCACCGCCAGTCCAAAGGCGATGCCGTATCCGAGCGGCTCGAGTCCGGCAGCCTTAAGTCCGTCCATGCCACGGCCCGCCGCATAGGCAGCCGTGACACCGATGATACCGAGAATCGCGTTCCGCGTACCAAAGAACCGGCCCCTCCGGTCTTCCGGAACAAAGTCGCTCATCCATGAAGTCCAGATTGTACCGGCCATTGTCATTAGGATGCTCGAAACCGCGACGACTGCGAAGAAGAGTCCGAGCCCGACGCGCATCCGCAGCAAGAGGAACGGCACGAGTACCGCATAGACCGCCCGGCCGATTCCCGCAGTGACGATAACAAGTTTCTTGCGCGAGCCGACCCGGCGCACGAGATACCCGGCCGAAAAACCGAACCCGGTCACGAGCGCTGGAATTGCAGTAATCAGCGCGATGTGGAACGAATTTGCCCCAAGGTAGAGTGCAAGGCCGGTGAGAAACATCCCACCAGCCAGAGTTGCATAGAGTGTTGCAAATGAACCCTCGATGACCGACACCCGAAGCCCGCGCGCTATCTGCTGCTCGGTCAGACTGCTCACGGTCTTTCTGGAAACTTGAAGCCGAGATGGTTTAGCCCCGTCCCACGCAAAACTTCTTCCGCGTGAAATGAGCTTCGTACCAAAGGACCGCAGTACGCCGAACTGAAACCAAGCGCCAGCGCCTGCTCCTGCCATTCGGAGAATCGCGCCGGCTCGACATAGCGCCGGACTGGCAGGCATCGGTGGTTTGGCTGAAGGTACTGGCCAATGGTAATGATGTCGCACCCGGCCGTAAGCAGGTCACGCATCGCCTGCTCAACTTCGGCGTCAGTCTCGCCCAGCCCGACCATCAACCCGCTCTTCACCATCTTCGCTGGTGCCAGCTTTTTCGCCAGCGCCAACACTCCAAGCGAACGCCGGTACGATGCCCGGGCGTCGCGTACCACCGGACTCAGCCGTTCGACTGTCTCGATATTGTGTCCGAACACGTCCGGCCCGGCCTCGACCACCTGATGAATCAGCGCCTCCCGGCCGCCAAAGTCCGGTGTGAGCACCTCGATGCCGGGAGGCTCACACGTTGGTCCGATTCGACCTGTTGGACAAGTCCGACAGGCGTTGATGGTCAGTGCGAATGCGCCCGCACCACAGTCTTCAAGGTCGTCCCGGTTTACCGATGTGAGGACTACGTAGCGTAGGCCAAGTTCGGCTACCGCCGCGGCCACTCGCTGGGGCTCGGTCCTGTCAACTGCGCCGTGTGGATTCCCGGTCGCGACCGAGCAGAACCGGCAGCGTCGGGTGCAGACATTGCCGAGAATCATGAACGTCGCGGTTCCACGACCCCAGCAGTCGGCGAGATTCGGACACCGGGCCTGCGTGCAGACTGTTTTCAGCTCCAAGCGCCGCAGCCGCTGGTTCAGTTTCTCGAATTCGGGCCCGGTCGCGAGCCTTGTTCTGAGCCAGTCCGGTTTTCTCATCTCGGCGGGAAGTGTAGCCTCTAGACGGTGATGCGTAAACCGCTCTTTGGACAGCGCCAGACGCATTCGAAACACCGGATGCACTCAAGCTGATTCTGCTCGTCAAGCGGCTCGATATTCATCGGGCACACCTTGCGGCACAGCCCGCAACGGGTGCATTTCGCCGATTCCAGGCGCAGACGCAGCAGGCTAACTTTGTTGAACACGCCGTAGATTGCGCCAATCGGACAGACCAGCCGGCAGAACGGTCGCTTGATGGCGATGGCCGCAGCCACGACCAGAAGCAGGATTCCGACCTTGACCCAATACAGCCAGCCGACAAGTCCGCGCAGGGCGTTTACTGGGTCCCAGAGGACAAGCGGTATGCCGGCGCCAAGCGTACCCTGGGGGCACAGCTTGCAGAACCATGGCTCAACTGTCAAATACGAAGCCACCCCGGCCACGAGTACAAAAAAGCCGTACTTGAGAAACGTTGACGGCAGCCGCAGTCCGGCGAAAACGTCGAGAACTAAAACGAGCCCGGCACTGACCGCAGCAAGTACGATGCCCAGCGTCGCACCCGAAAGTGGGCCGACAGCAAAATCGGGCCCGAACCGGGCCAGAAGGAACCCGGCCAGGGCCGCAACTATTGCTCCGTACCAGCGGCCCAGTAGTCCGATAGCAACCATTCCGGCCACGCCGGCGACCACGCCGAACCCAGCACCGTACTTAAGCCAGACGAACGCACCAAGCCCAACGCCGGCGACAAAGCCGCCGACGTGCAGGTATTGCGGGATATCAAGCTTGCCCCGAAGCATCACGAAAAGCACCAGCGCCATGAAGGGCACCCACCCATACACCAAAGGCCGCCACCAGACAACGTGGAGGAATGTCACGAGCAGGGCGATACCGAGAATGCCGATGCCGCCTATGACTCCGACCGCAACCCAACGTTTTGCGCCAGCCCGGGACCCGGCCTTGACCTTGTACAGTAGGTCCTGCCACAACCCGAACGGACACATCCAGGCGCACGCGGCCCGGCCCACGAAGGCGCCGATGACAACAAATACTCCGATAACCAGCCACGGCACCGTCTTCATTCCGATCATCTGCTGCATCGAACCCAAGGGGCAGGCGAATACGGCCAGGGGCCCGCCGTAGCAGTTCAGAACTGGCTCTGGTATGTGCTTGAAGAATCCTTGGTATAATATCTTGTTCTGGAGATAAGCCAGAATGTAGGCGTTCAAAAGAACAGTGGATACTATCTGGGCTATCCGGAACGGCGCGATCCTACGTTTCCGCATCTGTCACTTCCGCATCAGGGCTACACGAGCCCCATGCAGGATAGTCATATCTGAGCCGCAAACCGGTGAATTGTTTCGGGATCCCCGAGCTTGATGCCAGCTATAACCGCAGCGACTCCGGCAAGTGCCAATACGATAAACCCGATTCGACGGTTTACGTCAGCCTTGCCCCTGCATGCTCTCATGGTTTCCCTAGTCTTATCCACGTTTGTCCGTAGTTGGACTGCTTGACATCTTTGGGCAGTTCATTCGATCAGAATCTGGAGATGAACTGTACTTTCAGTCCTCGGAACGGCGCCTCAAACCGGCACACTCCGCCCGAACAGGTATATCCTCCCCGCTCCGCGCCGAGTCGGATTCGAAGCATGTTACGCTGAGTCACATTCCAGACTGCCTCGAGTATTGGCCACGATGTCTCGTCGTTGTACCGCTTGGCCAGCTTCTTGTCCACCCGTTGCCAGCCAAGCGTGAACTGCAGGGCCTCGCTATGCCCGTAGCTGAGTGCAATTGCGCTCTCGTGGTACTTCCACGGGTAGGGTCCGGCTGCTTGAGTCGTGTCGCTCGGCCGCTCGCGCACGAATGCGTACTCGGCCTCCAGCCCGAACGTGTGCTGACCCCAGAGGTAGTTCACGTGTGCGACCGGCTTGTCCACAGTACGTTCATAGGTACCAAGCTCCACGTTCTTCTGCAGCATGTGATCGAACGATCCCTCAAACGTCCAGTCAGACCCGAACGAATAGCGCGCCTTGCCCTGCCATTCCAGCACTCCGGCGCTTGAATCGTCGTGCCGGAACAGCCGGCCGTAGTTGCCTTCGAAGTAAAGCTGGGTCAACGGCGAACCGTTTACGGTCAGACCAAACCCCCGCTCGTCAATGCCCCGGTCCAGCGCCACGCCGGATAGTATCGGTGTCGGCGGGTCGTTGTAGTGATACACTCCGGTCGGAAACCCGAGCTTGTCGTAGTCCATTATCTGTCCGATGATGGAGTACCCGGCAAGCAATAGAGTAGCACTGCCGTAGTAGCCAAAACCCCGATCTCTCCCGCCGATACCAGGTCTCGTGCCGAGTCGCCAGCACGCTTCGCCGTACAGCTCGACCGGGCCGACCGCGGTCGAGGTGTTGCCGCCGAAAAGTTCAGTGAATGCCTTGGCCGTCGGGTCGGCGCTGCGGTTTATCCGTACGTACCGGCCACCGAATCCGAAATTGCCCCTGGTCCAGTCCGAACCCTGCCAGACGATCGGCTGGGACGACAAATCTGCACCGAGCACCTGGTCAGATGTATCGGCAGCGTTCATTATCTTGTAAGCGTTTTCTTGAAAGAACACGTCCCGCAGCCTGGCACCGAACGCCACTAGTTCGGTCGAAACCGGCAACTGGAAGCTACCGCGCAAGCCGTGCAGACTCTTGTAGTGCCTGAACTCCTCGTCATTGTACGCCCGCAGAGTCAGCCCCTTACCAAAGGTCTGAAAAAATTTGCCGTAGAGAATCTCAAGCTGTCTCGGACTATAGGCCGCGGTGAAGTCTGCAAGCCGTAGTGGCTTGCGCACTGCATCCCAGGGCCTTGACGGATCATACAGGAAAAGGCCAAGCTGGCCGCGCAAGTCCCCGTAACGCAGGACAAGGTCAAGTTTGTCCTCGATCTGGGTCGCCCAGTTCTCTTGAAACGCCCAGAACTCGGCCCGGTTCACGCCCTGGATGGTGAACTCCGCGGCACGCGAGCTCAGAACGCATAATACGGCGCACAGCACACAGAGCAGCAGCACCGGTCTTGACTTCTGATTTTTGGCTTCTGGCTCCTGGCTCCCGATGTTTCTAGTCGTCCTTCTTCTTGGCACCTGACGTATCCTTCTCAACCGGCTTCTCGGGCAGCCATTTAAGGAACTCTTCTTTGATGCGCTTCTCGTCGCCCTTCTTATACCCAATGTGGGTATAGACAATCTTACCTTCGGTATTGATGAGATAAGCGGTCGGTTTGATGATGATGCCGTACGCCGACTTTACCTCCTGCTGCTGGTCCAAAAGACAGATATAGGGCCACTTCTTTGTCTTCACAAACGCCTTGACTCGGGCCTCGTCGGCCGGTTTGTCCACCGACAGCGCAACTATCTGAAGACCCCGGTCTTTGAGTGAGTCGTAAACGGGCACCAGCGCGTCGAGCTCGGCAATACAGTTCACGCACGGCAAGTCCCAGCACTCCATATACACCGGTCCCTTCACGAGCAGGCTTTCAAGTGTCACCGCTTTGCCGGTTACGTCTTTGAGCGTGAAACTTGGGGCTTCCTCGTATTCCTTTTCCTTCTCCGTCGGCCCCGCAGCCAGAAAAACGAGCGCAGTCACGGCCATAATAAGCGCTCCGGTCTTCAAGTTTCTCATTGAACACCTCCTGACGGTCCTGCTTCTTGCCCCTTCACCGTTTCACTGTTCGCTATCCTGCGTCTGACCACCGCCTGCAACACTTCCTTGTTTGCGGTGTCCTGCACGAATGCGGCGACGCCAAGATACCCGGTCCGCCATTGTCCGAGCGTCACCGCAAGGGTCGTATCGAACTCCTGTCCGAGCCGTAGGCTGAGCGGTATTCCCCACGTATCACCAACCACCGCGCGTGCCACAAACCGGACGTGGACGGTGTCGCCTGGTAACTGCTCGTAGGGCACACTGTCTTCATATACCACGGCAACGAGCGCAAGATTCCGCATACTGTTTACTACCGAATCGGTTGGATTCACCACTACCCGCACCCGTACGTTTGGCGGTGCGACGACCGTACCGGTCGAATCCAGCCACATCTCTATCGGTGTCGAATCTGCCCGGCAACGAGTAATCTGCGCATCATACGACGAGTAGAATGAATCAGGGTCGGTCACCTGCGCTCCTGACCGTCCACCGAATATCGCCCACGGCCACTGCTGATACCCGTAGTACCAGCGGCCCCGACCTGCGCCAGCTGGAATCTCCAGCGCCCGGTTCTGAAAATAGTAAACAACCGCCAGTGAATCACCGTATTTCAGTTCCAAACTGTCCAGGGCCCGCTCCGCGAGCCCGCAATACGCTCAACCGCTCTGGGTGAAGAGCTCGACCAGTGCGACCCGATTGCCCTGCCGTGTTATCAGGGGCGCGTCCGAACAGGAAAGTATTAGTACTGCAATACCGACGAGCAAGACAATCGGCCACAACCGTGCATTGCAAAAGAATGCCGAGTTCTGAATTCTGCGTTCAGAACTGGCCAGCATGGATTTCGTGCGTCTAACGCTCGGCATGCCAGGTAATCATAGAAGTCCACCCCAAAGTGTCAAGCAAACCCGACACTGGCATGCAATTTGTGGTCGCGGCTCTGTTTCGGATTGCCGATGCGCATATTGTAGCTCTCTCGCGTCAGGGAAAACGGTCAACGTATGGGACAGCGCGGACCGGCTTGTCCGGACGCCGTTCCCAAAAGCATCACTACCTGCCGGCACGGACTGCCGGTTCCGTTCGTTGGGCTTGACCATGGTTCTGGGTAAGATCGATACGCACCTCCGACTCACGTCCCGTCCGGGTGGGCTGAGCTCTACTGCCGATCCAGCAGGGCGCAACCGGTAGGCTGTATCGCGCTCGTATCGCGGCGGACAAAGACCCGGACCGAGCATTGGACCACGGAGCCGAATACACCGACACCGCCCGTTACATGGGCCGAGTCGCTGCCTGGCCGGTTCCTTGCCAGAGCCTCGATCCAGTCATAGTAATTGGTATCGCAGGCCAAAAGATGCAGGGTGAAGGGGCCTGCGTTTTCCCGGTTCAGGAAGAACATTGGGATGCGAGCAACCGCGGTGTCGTACGGCATTCCAGGCAGTGATTCGTTTGGAATCGGAATTGCGGCGTAGAGTGTATCTTCGCGCGTCTCTTCTTTGAGTACCATGTAGTAACCCTTGCAGAACCGGCTTCTGGTCCAGACCAGCGAATCGCCGACTCCTACGGTGTCGCCGTGGGTCGGGTACAATATCGAGAACCGGTCTGGCACCACGGTACGCGAGTATAGCGTGTCCAGCCCAGGTTTTGTCACCCGGAGTCTGAACTCATCAAACGGCCTGGCTTCAAGTTCTGCCGTTGAGTAATAGTAGCTCGTGTCGCGTTCATCCAAACGCCAGGTGTCCTGAGCGCGCCAGATGAGCACCTCGGCGCCGGAGAAATCCCGTTCAAAGGGCTCGGTGATTGCGTAGGTGCGGTTTACATAGACCCCGGGCCGGGCCGGCGGGCCGGCAACAAGCAGGCCGTGTACGGCAAGTCTTGGTACGAACTGCTCGGACAACGGCCGGTCACAGGAGCACACAAGGAGCAGTAGGGCACTGACCAGGCCCCAGTTGCCAATGGCTTGACCTGCTTCCTTTCGGATTCCGGCGCAGCGCATAACTCAGAACCTCGCTTTCACGCCCAGCGTTGGCAAGATGGGCAGCATCTCGACCTGTTTTCTCTTCGGCGGCTGGCCTTCGGCTTCGTAATCCCAGTAGTAGATGAGGACATTTGCGGCGTTGTACAGATTGGCGACGTCAAAGAACAGCGATATCTCACCCCAGTGTTTGTGCCAGGTTCTGGTCAAACTTGCATCGAGCCGGTGATACACAGGGTAGCGAAACGCATCGCGCGTGCCTTCGATGTACTTCCATTCTCGCCGCGTGCGGTGTTCCTGTGGAATATAGACGTACTGGGGATAATAGCCCAGTGCGCCGGCATAGGGCAACCCGGTGCCCAAGGTCCAGCGGGCTGAAAGGTCTGCGCCCCAGACGAATGCCGGCAGGTTGACTACCACGTTCGCACTGTGCCGGCGGTCGTAATGGGGATGATAGACTTCCTTGCCGATGCTGCGCCGGGTCCACATAAACGAGTAGTTGACCCAGCCGTTGATTCGTCCTTCGGTCCGGCGCAGGGACAGGTCCAGGCCCCAGGAGTAGCCGTCCGCGGAAAGCAGCGATTCAGGCCGAGTAAAGAAACTGCCGTAGCGAACCTCAAGCAGGTCGGCGTAGTCCTTGTAGTAGGCCTCGCACTCGGCAATCACGTTCCGGGCCAGCCAGTGCTCAACCCCGGCGACGAAATGCAGCGCCGAAGGCAGCCGTCGGCCACGCGGGACCGGCAGCCACACATCGTAGATCGAGAGTACCACGTCAGTCGAGTTTAGGGTTATCATCGGCTGGCAGAACCGGCCGGCCGCGGCCGAGAAAGCGGTGTTCTCGGCCGGCCGGTACTTGATGCCGATGCGCGGCTCCGGCTCGAACCGGCTGCCCTTGGACTCATACGCCAGGCGCAGCCCGGACTTGACAAACAGTCGTTCCGGTACCAGCTCCCATTTTTCGTCCGCGTAGACCGCAACTGGCACAAGCGTGTCACGGGGAACCACGGTCAGGGTGTCGTAGGAAAAGCCGGCGCGCACTCCAACATACTTTGCGTCCAGACCAAGGTCAAGGGTGTGCCGGTCGGCAAGGTACCAGGTCAAGTCGGACTTGAGCGTCAGGTCAGTAAGGTCGGTCGAAAGCTGGGCATGCTGACCCTCGCCCAAGGACACGTCAAACCGTGAATAGAAGTTGCTACAGGCTGCCATAACCTCCCCGTACAGCACCGGTGTGAACACCCGGTTCCACCGGGCCGACACACCGCGGTTGCCCCAGCGCATCCTTGAGTCCAGGGATGAGCGGTTATCCGGGTCCCAGAACGAAAGTACGTCTTCGGCCGCAAGGCCGGACACGGTCAGTCGCGAGTCCGCAGCGAAGTCATGGTTCACCTTGGCCACGGCGTCGTAGAAGTAGTATCCGAGCCCGCGGACATCAAAGGCGGCGAGCAGCAGTTCCGGCAGGTAAGTACGCCGTCCGGCCACAAGAAAAGAACTGCGGCGCGAAGTCGAATCGGTCATTTGGCCTAAAGGCAGCGGCCCCTCGGCCTGCGCCTGGGCCGCAATCATTGAGACCGAGCCGGTCCCGGTGTAACGCCGGGAGTTGCCCTCCTTTGTAGTCACATCGAGAACCGAACTGAGCCGGCCGCCGTACTTCGCCGGAAACCCGCCGGCAAGCAGCGTCACATCCGAGACCGCGTCGGTGATGAACGGCGAGAAAAGACCGAATAGGTGCGAGGGGTTGTACACACTGATACCATCGAGCAGGATGAGGTTCTGGTCCGGTGACCCGCCGCGAATGTAGAGCCGGTTCGAGAAATCCGAGGTCGTAACTACCCCGGGTAGAAGCTGGACGGTCCGGAACAGGTCCTGCTCGCTGCCGACCCGTGGGGCGAGTGCGAGCTGCCTGGTTTCCAGGCGCGTAACCGACACCTCGATCTCACGCTCGAACCGCGCCCGCTCGGCCGTAACCTTCACTTCGCCCAGCTCAACCGCACCCGGCTTCAGCTCGATATTCACCGAAACTGTCTGACCGGCCTGAACCTGAACTTTTCTTCTGACCGAGGTGTAACCGACGAACGAAGCGACGACCTCGTACTCGGCTGGCGGCACGCTGCCAATGAAGTAGTAACCCTTGTGGTTCGTGGCGGCGCCAAGCTCGGTACCCTCGAGATAGACGTTGGCATAGTTCAGAGGCTCACCGCTCGTCGCATCGCGGACAAAACCGTTCACCGCTCCGAAATCAGCACTCAGCGCAAGACCAGCGGCCAACTGCCAGACCGTAAGCGCCAGGACTACAGCTTGCCCAGCACCTTGCACCTTCTCCCTTGACTCCCGGCTCTTGAGCTCCCGGTTACGCACCCTGGCTTCCTACCTGCTTACCAACGCCTCCCTGAGACCCCGGCCGAACTCCTTCGCCTGTCTTGCAAGCAGCCGGCTCTGCTTCAACCTTCTGCGGTCCGGGCACGGTGCGACCACGTGCTGACCCAAATATTCAATACCGACGAACCGGCACAGGTGTTTGAACATCGTGACAACGAGCTCGGCGCCGTCATAGTGGTCTCCGCCCGCAGTGATGACCAGTGCCCATTTCGCCCCCTTGAGAATGTTTTCGCCCGAGAACAAGGCAAAGCAGCGGTCGAGCACGGTCTTAAGCTGAGCAGTCGGGCCCCAGCAGAATACCGGGGTAGTGAAAATGGTGAGGTCTGAATCAACGAGCTTATCGTACACCTTGACCATGTCATCGTCCTGCCCACACCTAGCCCCACTGCTTGTCTTTGTGCATCTGAGACACTCCCGGCATGGATGGATGTCCAGTTCGGCCGCACGGATGCGTTCAACCGCCATGTCGCCACCGAGACCGGCAAGCACCCAGTCGGTCACAGCTGCGGTATTGCCCTTACGCGGACTGCCTTCGATCACGAGTATTCGCTTCATCGCTACTCCTTATCAGACGGTCATTCTATCCTGTCCGTTCGCCGGTGCAATGCCGGCAACCCCGGATTCTGCTCGCAGTCCTACAGTCCGGCATCCTATTATGCTGCGGCTGACTCCAACGGCTAACGCCAAGACGTGCGGACTGCCGCGGGCGCTATTACGCCGTCAGTTCGGTACTCAATCGGTACAATTACGCTATCGCGGAAAAACGGGCTGGCCCCGGTCCGGCTGAAATCGTTGGCGATGAAGTAGTGGCGGCCATCAAAGTCGAAGAAGGAGCCGTGCCGATCGAGACGGAACTCCTTGACGCGGGCGAATGATGCTTCGGCAAGTGCGGGGTCGAAGAATGGACCGTCACAGTCATACGGGCCAAGTAATGAGTGCGAACGAGCCGAAAAACAGCCCCAAGTCAGATAGTACCAGCCAGCTCGGTAGTGCAGAAAAGGCTTGTCGTCGGTTCGACCCGGGCCATAGGGGCCCTGCGGGTTGACTATCTCGATCCTGCGTGGCGGCTCGGTGAATGAAACACGGTCCGAACCAAGCCGGCCAAGATAGAAGTCCCAGGTGCCGAACAAGAGCCATTCCGAGCCGTCCTGGTCGGCGAAAACCGCCGGGTCACGCGACTGGCCGGCCAGGTCTGACTCGGCGACCAACGGTCGCCTGCTGCCATCGCGCCAAGGTCCGGTCGGGCTTGCGCCGTGCATCACGCGGATGCGCCGCGGGCCGTCCGAAAGATACCACCAGGTGCCGCCAGCCGTCAGTAGGGCATCGGTTGCCCAGCAGGACGAAGAAAGCGCGCCGATAGCGGTCTGTTCGGGCCGGAGTGCACCTTCGAATGTCCAGTGAGCCAGGTCACGCGTTGACCAGACCCACCAGTCGTTCATCGTATAGTCAGTATTCGTGGGTGATGCATCGTGGGTTGCATAGATTAGCAATCTGCCGTCTGGCGCCAGCCGGGCATGCGGGTCGCAGAAACCTAGGCCAGGAAGCAGCGGATTACGGTCGCAGAACAGGACCGTGCCGGGCTCGAGCCGGGCCAGCCGACGCGGACTCGGGCAGGAACAACCACAAAGCGCTGCCAGCGCTTCGGCCGGAACATATGTCGGACCAAGACTAATCGGGAACAATGAGCTTGACGGCCGCAACTCTCATTCTGTCACCGAAGTTCGCCCCCTGGCCTTGTGCCTCGTCGCCCAGCGGCAGCTCGCACTGTCTAGTATTCAATACCGCAGGCAGACGAATATCAGGCATGTCGTCGTACATGTGACCGTCAAGCAGCCTGCCGCTGGCATACTTGCGCGTCCCGCCCCACTGCTTGAAGCAGAATGCAACGTTGGCACGTTCGCACTGCCGTCTGACCGACTCAACCCACGTTCTCCGCATCACGCGTGCACTAGGTCCGGATTCGCCGCCGACAATCACCCAGTTGATGCCCGCAAGCGGCAGTTTGGGAATGTCCCCAAGCAGCGGTTCACAGGACAGAAACTTCACTCGCGCCGGCGTCTCTTGAAGGTCTGCCACGCGACCCGTCACACGCGCATTCTCGACCGTTACACCCATCCAGACATTGTCCGGCCAGGGCAGGAACTTTGCCAACGTCCTGAGCCGCCGGCTGCGCTTGGTCAGCACCTGGAACTGGTGCTGAGGACACTGTTTCATCACCTGGAAGACACGCCTGATGAAATCTGCCGGCACTTCGGGATGAAACAAATCACCCATCGAGCAGAGGAAGACTAGCCGCGGCTTGCGCCAGCCTTGGGGAGTAAGCAGTTCCTGCTCGTGAA
>JBDRUN010000037.1 GCA_039801365.1 candidate division WOR-3 bacterium | reverse complement strand
CGGCAATCTGCGGACATCACTCCTCGACAATCTGGACTTGCTCCGGGTCCTTGATAATCATCTCGGGCGCTCCCTTGTATTCCTTAACAATACCGGTCACGCGCACGAACCGCTTCTTATAGTAATCTTCGGGCGCTGGCGGGAACTTCACCAGGTCAGTCGCGAACACCACTGCCTTGAAGTAATTCCGATAGTCCTGATGGAAATTCAGTATCAGCACCTTGTCCGACCGGTATGTGTCAACCACGAATCCCTCGACCGTGACCAGCCGGCCGATGAAACTGTCGGCCTTAGTATAGGGCACGACCAACAGCCCCCCTGAATCAGCTCGGACCTCGCCCAGTTTCTGGTTCAACAGCTTCATCGTCGGCGGCGTGAAAACGTTGAACGCCCAAAGTCCCCGGCCGATTCTGGCCGCGGTCTCCTCCAGCTTTGCCAGCGTGTCCGCGAACCTGAGACTCTCCTGAAACGGCTGGAACGCTGCGTAACCCCTGCGCACGAGTTCGGCATTCACGAATGTGTCGCCCAGATACACATAGCGCAGCAGCCGACCAAACTTGTCCTTGTCCTCTCTGTCCGACTCAAGTCGCACGGTCCGGCCGACCACGTACCGGCCGAGCATGTCTCTTGCGATGTCACCGCCCGGCTGGTATATCTCCGGCGCATCAATCCCAAGCAACCTGACTGCCTGACTGTCGGCGGTCAGAAATGTGTCGCCGTCAGACACAGCTCTGACCTGCACACTCTCCGCCGCGACCAGCATCGCAACGGCACACAGCCAAATGACAACGGTCTTCATCATCGTTCTCTCCTGAATCCCGAAGTCTAGCCGACCCAGCTCCTGAAATCAACCGGTCTAACGCAGCACCAGGATTGAGACGGCCATTAGCCCCATCCCGGCAATGATACCAATGACGCTGGCGTGCTCGAAGCCATACGCATACGAGCCGGGTATCAGCTCATCGAATGCGATGAACACCATCAGCCCGGCGACTGAAGCCAACATCACCGCAAGAAAAGTCGGGGTCAGAAGCGGCATCAGCACCGCGGCCGCAAGCAACGCGCCGACAAACTCTGCTGCCCCGGACAAGAACGCCCACCCGAACGCCTTCCGGCGTGAGCCGGTTGCGCAGAAAATCGGCAGGGCAACCGCCAGCCCCTCAGGGATGTTGTGAAGTGCGATGGCGCTGCCGATTGCAAGTCCCAGACCACGACTCTTGATTGCGCCCATGAACGTTGCCATGCCCTCAGGCAGATTATGCATGCCAATGCCGATGGCAATCAGAATCCCGGCACGGATCAACGCCGCCCGTTGTTCGCGGCCCCAGCCGTACCGGTGCCGATGCTGACCCCTGAGGCCGCCAAGTCCTGCCGCGAGGTCCGGGCACGCTTCACCCTGTGGCGCCGCACGGTCGGTCTGTTCACTGATGAACCGGTGGGGCACGACCGCATCAATCACGTACATTACCACCATCCCGGCAAAGAACGCGCCGACCGCGGGCAGAAATCCGAGGTCGTGAATTCCGGTGCTGAGCAACTCGGCAAACGACACGAACATCATCACCCCGGCTGAGAACCCAAGTGCGAAAGCCATCATCCTGGGTCCCGGCCGCTGGAGCATCATCCCGAGCAGGCTACCGAAGGCGGTCGCAAGCGACGCAAGCCCGGAAAGGACCAGCGCAAACACAAGATTACCGTGCATCAATGCCACCTTCTTCGCTGGCCGCGCTGAACGAAAGAAAGCAGTCGTGCGACTGTCTCCGGACTCAAGTGGTGCTCCAGCCGGCAGGCATCCTGTTCTGCGACCCTGGGGCTCACCCCCAACACCTCCGTAAGAAACACGCAGAGCAACCGGTGGCGCCGGTCCACCTCCCGTGCTACCCGTCGGCCCCGAACCGTCAACTCCACTCCGCCGTACCGCTCGTGCCGAACCAGACCCCGGGCCTCAAGGCCGGCTAAGGCCGACACGACCGAAGGCTTGCTTACGCCGAGTTGCCTTGCCAGCGCCGTTACCCTGACCGGGCCGGGTCTGCGGCTCACAACCAGAACGGCCTCGAGATAGTCCTCGCCGCTCGGCCCGAGCTCAGCCTGATGTGTGATACTTCTAACATTGTTAGCCATTACTAACTATACTCACCCCCGGCCTGCAAGTCAAGCATTAGTTCGACGGCTGCCCCCGCGCGGCAAACGCTAAATCTGCCTTTGACCGAACCACCTACGCCGAGCGTTCGGCACCCGGCAGTGGGACCGAGTAACGCACGAAAAACCATTGCCGTTGACAAAATGTTTGTGCCCCTTCGGTCCCACAATCGGCACCAGCCACGGCGCTTTCGCGCTCAGAGGCCCGGCTCAGCCTCGACCAACGAAGGACCTTGGCCGTAGCGAAAAACCCGCGTGTTCAGGTTCGGCTCGTCGGCGTAGAACCCTAATCACCTACAGCGAATGCCCCAGGATACCTCCTGTCAGTAACGGGAAAAGCCTATCGACAGCGGCTACGGCTTGGGTCCGGTCGTGATATTGGGATGGCCGACGCGTTTATGACTGCGCCGTCCGTACTGATTCGGGCGCCGTGGACCTTGTGCGCACCGCCACCGTCCGACCAAACAACCAGAGAGACAGTATCTAGGGAAGCCACTGCGGGCGAGAGACAATTCGGGCCTCGTCCCAACGTCAGCGGTTCAGAATCAAGCACCACGCCCATAGTCGAAACTCGACGAACCCTGATACGGTCCAGGGTTGAATACGCAACCAGGTAATCCGCTCCATCAAATGCCAGAGCCGGTTCGCTTCCCACAAATGATACGACCAAGGTACCGGCCACGGTACCGTCGGAAGTCACTATGGCTCCGTGGATACCACCTTCTTCTCTCTCCCAGGCTACGAAGAAATCTCTACCGTCAGAACACACAGCAGGGTTAGTCTTGCTTCCAGAACCATTGGCAATGAGTATCGGACCGGTATCCAGTGTCGCTCCTGACCCATCCAGACGCATCGCAACAATGACGGAGTCATCTGACCAAACCACGAGAAAACTAGTACCGTTCCAAACAACACACGTTCTGTCCCAGGATGATGATGATCGCGCAATGGTGACGGCGGGCGAGTCCAGCACTACACCATCGGAAGACAGGCGAACGGAACGGATCGCATCACGGTCCCCTTTGTCCAACCCTTCTCTCCATACCACGATGAATCCATCTGGGCCGGCAACGACTGATTGGGATTCGCTCCTGATGCCAGACGACTTGGCGATGCCCACGGCTCGGCACGCGAGTCCTGGCAAGGCAAGCACTTTCCCGCGCAGCCCGCTTTCGGCGCAACCCTCCGCATCAGAACATACTACAAGGATGCGATTCTGAGCAGATGCGATTGCGGGACCGGTGGGTTCTTCTGCTGTGTGGTTGACTGACACAAACAGCGGAATGCTCATCCGGTCCAAGACCTTCCCGTCGAAGGTGATTCGGGTACCGTAGATGCCGCTGGGAATGCGGTTATCCATCCAAGCAACAAGAAACCCATCGCCATCTGAGATAACGTTGGGACCCCTCTGACCAGGGTTCTCGGCGCAAGGGCCTTCGTCAATAATCGCCCTTGCCCTTCCGGAACTGTCTCTGCTCAATCCGTGCAGGGACCGGCCGGTAAACTCGTATGCCTGCAACCCGGCGCTGCCGTCTGCCACGTACACGTACCCGCCTGCGACATCCACGTCAAAGCCGCCCGGGTAATAGTCAAACCGTCCCGGCGTTTCGTAGAACCCTGCTTCTCTCAGACTGTCGGTGTCAGACACATCATAGACAACGAGGCAGTTATCTTCCCTGTTCCCGCCCTCAAAGCCTATGACAAACTCGTAATTCCCGATGCCGCAGAATCCTCTTGCTTCGACCCCGGGCAGACTATCAGCCACAACCTCCTTTGGATTCAGCGAATCGGCGATGCTGATGACTCTGTTTCCGTCGTCACCCTGAACCACAAGCGCGTGGCCTCCGCCGGGAATGTGCCGACCGCTTACGCGACCACTGGTCTCAATGTATCCCGCCGCTTGCGGATGTCGCGGGTCGGACACGTCAACGATGTGAAGGCCGGTCGGCTCGGTCCCGACATACGCGTACCTACCGGACACCTGCACGCACGCGGCCCGAGCTGAGTCCTTTAGCACCAAGCCTCCAACAAACCTGACATTGAGCGAATCCGCCATTGCCGGACCAGTGAGACTCACTACCGGTACCAGGAAGATGAGAGCACCGCTTGACCGCCTGTTGGTCATTTCCATTCCTCTCTTGGACATATGCGAAGCTATACGTTACCTGTTACTTGTCAAACTTCTCGCCTTGCCCTACAGGCCGTGGTGCGTACGACTCTATCTGCCCGGAGCCCACGGTTCCCAGTCATCCCGCGGCGCTACCAAAGACACGCTGATGCCTGCGGAGAGTGTCAGGCGCCGGACGTCGGGATTCGGATAGACCGCAGTACTCTCGGCGAAGTCCCACTCCAGGTACCGGGTCCAGACCGGCACGCCGGCAGACAGCACCGGCATTATGCGCACCCGGTCTCCCAGCATCAACGGAAGGCCGCCGCTGGCGATGATGTCCCAGGACTGTTCATCGCTCCTGCCGAACTCGAAACTGCTTTCTTCCCTTCGGTAGCCGGCTCCGAGCGAAGCCGCATATCCGACCACGCCGGTTCCTCCGCTGACAAGCAGGCTACCGCCCAGCCGCTTGCGGGTGTCGGCGAACGCCATCGGTAGGATGGCAAACGATCCGGCAGCGTCCGCGACCAAGGCGAATGCCGGCTCACCATCCCAGAACGTGTACTTGGCTGAGAGCCCTGCCGCGCCCAGCCCAAGCCTCAGTCCCAAATCGCAGTTACGAAAAAGCCCGAGGCGCAGAGCGTACATCGGAGCCGGGTGAAAATCCCCAGACCACCAGTCCAAGTGAGGAATGCCGCTCAGCTTTCGCACGTCGGCCTTCAACTCGACCGCAAGGATATGCTCCAGCTGGCCGGGCGGCGAAGTCCGTGCAGTCTCATACAGACCCGAACTCATACAGCCGGAGATGAGCAGGGTCAAGCAGTAAGGCAGCCACAACCTGGTCACGGTTCTTACCATAAGAAGCTCCTCTCTTCGGCTACGCTTATGCAGCCCGAATGGCAGCCTGGCCATCTTCTCCTACCTTGCTATGACGACTCTGCGAACGGCTTGAGCTTGTGCTTGGGCCTCCTTCACAAAGTACACGCCGGGCGCAAGCCCGCTCACGTCGTTCGGGCCTGACAACAGGTCCATCACCTTCCGGCCGCTCGCATCCAGCAAACAAGCGCCCACCGCTGACCACCGACCGCCGACCGCTTCAGGCAAGGACAAGCAATTTCGGACAATGGTGGCTTTTGGCTTGAAGCTTGAAGCTTGCGGCTTGTAGCCTCCCTCGATTCCTGAGGCCGGATTGAGACTGATAACGGTGAACTGCATCCCGCTCATCCCGGCGACGTAGACATTCCGGTCGGCTCCGAAATCAAGCGCCGCGGCAGCGTCCACGTGATTCTCAGGCCCGTTGTACCGGCAGACCCACCTTTCGCTGCCTGCCTGCGTCAGGCTGAGAACAGTCAGGTCATACGACGTGCTGTCGGTATAGCTGGTGCCGCCAACATAGACGTTGCCGTCAGTACCAAGTGCCAGGGGATAATCATACCCTTGGCCTCCATATGTCCGGCACCGGTATGTCCATCGCTCGCCTCCTGCTGGAGCAAGGCTTACAACCGCGATGTCGTACGCGCTGTCGCTCCCGACGCTGTAACCAGATGCGTAGATGTTGCCGTCCTGTCCGTATGCCACTGCGTATGCCTCATTGTCGTTTCCCGTTCCGTTGTACCGGTACACCCAACGCTCAGCTCCAGTCTGTGTCAAGCTGACAATCGCGAAGTCGGCACCACCGCCTGCCGTCCACACTACTCCGGCAACGTAAACGCTGCCGTCCGGCCCGCAGGCCAATGCCCGGACGTAACCCAAGCCGGGCCCAAGGCTGTCGTGACGATAGACCCAGCGCACGCCGCCTCCCGGAGTCAGGCTTACCACGGTCAGGCGTACCGCAGTATCCGGCCCGGTGAAACCGGCCGCATAGATATTGCTGTCAGCACCACAAACAACTGCGGTGGCCATTTCGTAGTATCCGGCCGGGCCAGGGTAACGGTACACCCAGCGCTGCTGACCGGTAGAAGTCAAGCTGACCACGGCGAAATCCAAGTCATAGAAGCCAACTTGGCAGTAACCGGCCGCGTAGACGTTTCCGTCCACCCCTTGCGCAACTGCCTGGGCGAAACCGCCGCTATCGGTCGGACCGGCATAGTTGTACACCCAGCGCTCCTGCCCGCTCGCCGTGAGGCTGAGGACTGTGAAGTCGTACTTCTCCATTGAACCTCCTGCCGTGTCAAGGGCAGCCCCGGCAACGTACAGGTTACCGTCCGTGCCGCAGGCAAGCGGGCGGCTGACAAAGTCGGGCGCTGACGGCCAAGCAATCAAACCAGAACGTTGGTACATCCAGCGCCGGCCGCCTGCAGGGCTCAGGCCGACCACGGTCATCTGCGATAGACCCAATGTGTCATAGCAGGTCCCGGCTGCGTAGATGTTATTGACCGCACCACAGACAACCGCTCTGGCAATACCAACGAACCCTTCGTGTCGGTGCACCCATCGCAAGGTCTGGCTGCCGGCGACCGATAGAAAACCCAGCAGCACCAGTGCTAGTCGTTTCATGTTCACTCCTTTCCTGTCAGAAGTCCATCTTCATCACGGCTCTCCGGCCCGGCCCGCTGACAAAGTATCCAACATAGTCTCGTCGTCCTTCAGAACCTCAGGGCTTCGAACCTAGTGCCATAACACCCCGCAATGTTCGCCTTGGGCACATCATATCACCAATGCCCCTTGTTCGGATAGATGTGAACGCATTTTCTCGTCCTGCTACGGAACTACGACGATGCGGTGACCTGGAGACCAGAACGATTCGTTGAGGTTCGTATCGCGGGTACGCATTCGGACTATGTATGTACCCGGTGAAGGCACGGTGCGCGGTATTATGCAGGAAGTTCCATGTTCCCAATAGGAACCCCAAGGCCAGACGTCGCCATTTCCCCAGTCCACCTTGAACGAAACACTCTCTTTCTCGGGCTCGAAGACCGTAACTTGGACGTAGAAGCCATCACCCGCGGCAAGGCTGACCGTGTCCGGCCCGCTGAGTATGGGCGTATGCGGCGGAAGATTGCCGCCTGTTACCGCCAGGGCCGAACACGGCCCAGCCCAGTCGGACAGAAGACCATCGGCATCCTGAGCTTGGACACATACGGCATAGGTGTCCGCTATAACACAGCTCCGCTCTCCGGTCCAGTTGTACCGCGAGTATTCGCCCCAATCAGACGTGTCGCCGTCGTCCCAAGCGAAGCGCACGCGGACGTTGTCGCCCTCCGGGTCAGATACGCTGATGTTGAACCAGAGCGCCGAACCAGTGTGAATGCTGGTGGTGGCCATAACGAAACGTGGAGTGCCGGGTGGGGTATTGGCCGACGGCCTCTTGCAGCTCGGGCACAGCAATATGCTGAAAAAAGCTGCGAACCACATCGAACGTCTGTCCTTCCTCATACATCCCCCTCTAGAACCGCACGTTCACGAGCCTTGCATCACGCAACGAGAACAGCGACATGCACTCAGCGCCTCCGGCGCTACTTGCCTCCTCCCACCCGGCCGGTGTGCTTGGCGTCGTGCTGAAACATGGGCCAGCCGTCGGCACTCCCGGTGCCTGGCCCGACGATAGCGTAGAGGTAGCCGTCGGCCGAGCCGAAGTAGATGGTTCCGTCCGTGCCAATGGCGAGTGGTCCAATTGTCCCTCCAGCAGTGTAGGTCCAGCGCAATGTGCCGTCCGGGTTGAAAGCCAGCAGACGCCCTTCGTTAGACCCGACACAAATGACGCCACCGAAAGTAATCACCGGCGGCGATGCCCAGAAACGCACGCCTGCCGAGTAACTCCAGCGGATGGTGCCGTTTGGATTCAGGGCGTAGAACGTGCCGGCCTGAGTTCCGAAGTAGATTGTGCCGTCTGTACCGATGGCAGGCGTCACGCGAATATGCCCGTCTGCCAGGAAACGCCAGCGCTGCGAGCCATTGGGCCGGATGGCATAGAAGTAACTCGGCTGCGACCCGCCGATCGGGTTTGCGACCGAGCCGACGTAGATGGTGCCATCAGAACCGATTGCCGGGCCTCGCTCAACACCGCCATCAATATGGAACGACCAGATTTCGCTCCCGTATGGCGACACCGCACTCAGGCTATAGCTCCACCAGCCGCCGCAGTAGGCTGCGCCGTCGTCCCCTATCGGCGGCACAGCGTCACCGCCAACTTCATACCCGATATCAAACACCCACTTCAGAGTCCCGTTCGGCCGCAGGGCATAGAACTCACTATTGCCTCCGGCCACCACATAGACCGTGCTATCTGGACCAACCGTGATGCAGCCTGGTCCGTGTCCGGAGGGAACCGGAAACATCCACTTGGGGCTTCCGTCTGGATAGAAGGCGTAGAGCTGGTCGCCAAGACCGTCCACCCAGTAGCTCGCATAGATGGTGCCATCAGCCGCAAGGGCAACAGACCCAAATCCACCCGAGCCACCGGTCTGGTACTCCCACCGTCTTGTTCCATCCGGGTTGACCGCGGTGAGCTTGCCGCCCGAGCCAACGTAAACAGTGCCGTCAGCCCCGACCGCAGGCGAGCCGGTGGCAGAACTACCGACGACGCAGCGCCAGAGCAGCGTGCCTTCCGGATTAATCTGAATCTGGTGGGAAGCGGACCAGTTTGAGAGGCGAGCAGACGGATCCTTTGCCTGCGCCTTGACTTGGTAGGTGCCGGCAGCAGCCCACGAGTGGCTCGACCTGACGGAGTCACCAGACGCCACAAACGGACTCCAGTCGCTGGTGTCGCCATCGCCCCAGTCAAAACGGACTGCCACGCTGTCGCCATCCGGGTCGGCAGCCGACGCTGTGAACTGGTACGTCGTCGCCACCATGCCGGCGGTGATACCCGATGGTACAGTCGGCGCGTCGGGCGGATTGTTCTTTGGACAGCCAAGTGGCAGCATCGCCATGATGGCCATTACTAGTATCACGAACCATCGTTGCTTGGTCATAGCTACTCCTGTTTGTTTAGACTTCATCTGCTGACCGTGCTTTGGGCACAGTCCATTACTACCACCTATCTGAGACGGCCCTCGCGCGACCCGCATTTCAGAACCGCACGTTCACGAGCCTTGCATCAAAGGTGGTTCGGCTCGAATTGTCGGGCAACCGCTCCAGCTTCACAGCCAGCTCTGGTGGGCCCAAGCGGCTGTTGAATCCCATAGATGCGTACTTTGACCGGCTGAGGTTGTACCCAATGACCGCTCCGGCTGGTGGAAGTGCGGCGTAAGCCAAGAGGAGAGGCAGGTCATGCATGCCAAGGAACAGAAGTCCAGTTGTTACGGCGGTTCCTGCCGTGGACCCCAGCAATCCCGGCAGGAACGCACCCTGCTGCTCTGCGATGGCTCCAACAGCCGCAACGCCGATTGGAGTTCCGACCGTGTAGCCGACAACTCCACCAATGAACAGGTTAGCGTAACCGCTTAGGTCCAGCCATCCTCCTTCCCCTCGGGCCGGGAAGCGGCTTGCAGCGCAGACCACCCCCAAACCTGCGCCAGCAACTGCGCCCACGACCACCGCCCCGCCGGCTTCTGCGACAATTATGCCAAACGAGGGATTAGGTGGGGGCTCGTGCGGCAAACGCAGTCCGTCGGCAAGAACACCACCTGGCACGACCACCGAGAGTACTGGAAACACAACTACAGACAGCTTCTTTCCACAGTTCAGCATCTGTCCTCCCTTAGGGTCTCACGTTCGCGCGCCTTGCGTCAAAGGTGGTTCGGCTCGAATTGTCGGACAACCGCTCCAGCTTCACAGCCAGCTCCGGTGGGCCCAACCGGCTGTTGAATCCCATAGGTGCGTACTTTGACCGACTGAGGTTGTACCCAATGACCGCACCAGTGCGGGTCGAGTTGACCTGCAAGCTGGCAGTGTTGCGGCACCCGATACCAAGACCGCCAGGGCCAGAGACGCTGCTTTGCCCGTTGTCATCGCCACTCCCTGACTAGCTCGCGAGCGCGGCAATCACACCAGTGAGAAAGAATGCACCCAGGCATCCGAAGACGCAGGGTGCAGGCATGTTCACTTCACTGCCCGGGCCAAAGGTGGGCGAGGAAAGCCCGAAGCCGAACGAGGCGAAGGAGTTGGTGCCGAAGTTTTCTGTGAAAACAACGGTTCCCTTGAGGTTGCCCATCACCCTGAAATACTGGGTCCGGAACAGAATGACTCCCGCACTGCCAATGAGTGCCAGTCCGTCGTCCTCGGTCTCGTCGTCCTGCCCGGGCTTCACACACGACAGCTTGTGTACCCCGACTCCTCCGCCTACGTACGGAGTCACGTCTAACTTGGAGAAGAGCTTGTGCACCAGGAGGTCGAAATAAAGCTCGTTGTACGAGTTCTTTCCCCGTTTCAGACCCATCAAGCCTTGGACCAGAACGTCCGGCGTTTCATATGTCACTGCTGCATCAAGTGTGAAGAGCATCATGCCGGGGTCGGCCGGTATCTGTTGCACAAGAGGAAAAGTGTAGCCTGTAGTCAAGAAAACCGAGCTGCCCGCGGCCCGCCCCTTTCTTTCCTGGCTAGCGAACCTACCGACCTCGGCAGTGCTGCTGAATGGCGTCCGGTTCTTGATGGCCTGCGCAATCCGCTCAACAACCAGGTCCATCTCATCCATTGACCCGAGCGTAGCTCGGTCACTCAACTCTACCTTCCCAGCGGGCACGTCAATCAGACGGTACGAAATAATCAGTTTCGTGCCTACTCCAGCAATACCTCCGCTCACCACCTTCTGGACGCCAAGCGCCCGCCCGGTCGCAACCTGCTCTTCTACCGTTGCCGACCGAGTTCCGGACTCTGGACTGACTAGGGTGAAAGCGCCGAGGGCCTCAAGTCGTTCGCACAGCAGCACAGTTGCCAGACGCGCGTACTCGGTATCCACGCCGGTAGGTTGGAACTCGAATACTGCGGCCTTTTCCTGGCTCAAACTGACCGATACAAACAGTGATAGCAAGGCTGTTGCTTTGTGCATGGTACTACTCCTTTCCAGTCTTTGAGAACATTATCTTCCAATGAAGTCAGATACTACTTTACGATAGGTCGGATAGCCCATCACTTCGGGCAGGTCTGAGTGGTCGGCTTCGGCGACCACCTCGACCTTGAGTTCGGGCACCTTGCCCTTCGCCTTTTCTATCAGCACCTCAGCATGCCACTTGGGCACCGCCGTGACATCCTTCTTGCCGTAGACTATCATCACCCGGGCGTCCACCAGAGGGATGCGGCGTTCATTGTCGAAATCAGCCTTGGCCACGAAACTGCCCGGAATCGCCAGCACCGACCCTTCCTTCGCCAGCGCCGAGGTAGAGGCAATCGGGTTTTCCAGTACCAACGCGGCCGGCCGGCGTACGTCTGCGGCCAGGTACGTGGCAACGAAGCTGCCCAGAGACCAGCCGTAGTAGACCACCTTGGTCGTGTCCACGTCCCCGCGGCCACGTACGTAGTCAAGCGCGGCCCGGGCGTCGGCATAACACGCCTCGCCCGAGGCCGAGCCTTCACTCTTGCCATAGCCCTGGTAGTCGAAAATGAAAACGTTGTACCCCATTTCCCATAGCAACTCCACCCGGCCCCAATAACGGTTGATGTTCTCCCCGCGGCCGTGGCAGTAGAGAACAGTCGGTACGCTCAGGGAGAAGCCGGTATCAGGCTGTGCCTGGACGAAGAACCCGTAGATGGTATTGCCATTCTCAGACTGAAGTGAAACAGTCTCAATCAGCGAGTCAGGAATTACCCAGCGCACGTGCCAGTCTGAGTCCATATCTTCGGGCCGGAGATACTCACCCACCTGCGTCGGCTCGAACAAGAACGCGTCCAGACTCATACATCCGGCCAACAGCACAAGGCAAAGTGCCACCACCGCGGTCCTTACCTGTAACTTGTAACCTGTAACCTGTGGCTTGCTCTGACTACTCATACCATCCCCCAAACTGATAGTTGACTCCAAGCACAAACCCGACCGCGCCCTGTCCGGCAATCGGGATACGGTAGTCCACGCTCCTGGGACTGGCCTTCTCAGTCGGCGCATACCACTTCGCTTCAGCGCACAGCGAGACCCGTGACCCGAGCCTCACCTCCTCGCCGACGAAAGGTGCGAACACGGCATACGGCTTGTCTGCGAGCTGGTACATGCTCTGAATGCCGAAGTAGGTCAGGGACCTGTCACCCAATAGGTAGCTTCCGGTCACATCCAATTGGGGGAACAGGGCGTGCCCGTCCCCGGACTTCACCAGGGCCGCAAGCCCCGCGCTCGCACTGACCGCGGGCCTGTATTTCTTCTGGGTCAAAGGATGCCAGGCCCAGCCGGCCTCAAGCCCGGCCACGCCCAGTGCCGCGACCATCAAGTGTCCGCCCGCGTATATGCTCGACTTGTCGTTCACTCCGTACCGGTATCGCGCCACCGTGTAAGGAAGGGGAATGTCCATCCCGGCCACGTGCGCAACCGGCCCGCCCAGCCCGACTCCAAGTGCGGACTGCCCCTTGCGCAGTGCCCGGACCGACGAAACTGTGCCGCAACCGGCAGCGAGAACGGCAAGACCCCCTGTTAGTGCCAGCAGAAGAATGCTTACCCTTGTCACAACCAGCCTCCTTTTGTTGACTCTTGCCTAACGGACCCGTCCTATCGAACATTCTTGCCACGCGCTACGAGGCCAGCGCGATGACCAGCCCGGTGATGAAGAACCCTCCGATGACCGCACCGACGCATCCCGGACCCATCCTGACCGTCGCGTCAGGCCCGAGCGTTGGTGTGGTCACGCCGAATGCCACGCGCACGCTCGGCACCGCACCCCACTGGTTGGTGAAGGTCCACTTGCCGTACGCCGTAGTCATCAACCGGAAGTAGTAAGTCCGCAGGGCCAGGAATCCGACTCCGGCAGAAACCGACATCCCGTCGTCGTGAGCTTTGTTGTCGGGCTTGGTCGTATCGCGCCAGGAAAACCTGGTCACGCCGATACCGCCACCCATTATCGGTGCAAAGTCGCTCTTACCGAGAACGTAGTGACTCAACAGGTCAAAGTTGATGTCCGCCTCTCCCTGACGACCCCGCATCAACCCCATCTGGAGCATAGTCAGCATCTGCTGGGTCTCAAAGCTCACCGCCATGTTCAAATTGAACAGGTTCGGCGAGAAGCTGTAGTTCTCGACCATCGAGTCTCGTCCGCTTTCGGCGGGATGGAACTGGTACCCGGCGGTCAGAAACAGGCTGGCATAGGGCTGACGGGGATGCTTGAACCTCGGTCCAACCTCAGCCGAGGTCATTTTCTCCGGTTCCACAGTCTCGGCATAGGGCTTTTTCTCGGCCAGAGACGAGGCAACCCGCTCGGCCACAACCGGCAGTTCCTGCACATCGGGCAGCGTTACCCGGTCCTGCAGAACCAGCGCACCCGAAGACGCGTCCACCAGTTGATAGGTCATTATCTGCTGGCCGCCGATGCTCATTATGTTGCCCACCAGCGCGTTGTCGGCCCCATACACCCTGGCCGATTCTGCGGCCGCAACAACGCCATAGCACGATGTCCCGGGTCTGGGGTCTACGACGATGAACTTGTAGGTTCCGTTCAGTGCGTCCCGCAGCAACTGGGTGTTGGTCTTGACGAACCCGAGTTCAACCCCGCGGGGCTCAAAGTCGTACAGAAGAACCTTGACTTGCGGCAGCGCAATCGAACACAGCGCCACCAGTAGCAGCACAAACCTGAGCTTGGCCATCCTACCTCCTTTGGTTGGTCTTCCTGTTGAGTGCTTCTTCGCGGTCGAATACAACTGTGGCTTTCTCGGGCAGCTCGCAACACCAGGCGCGCTCATCTTACCACCACCAGCTTCCGGGACCTGCAGACGCCGTCCGCCTCCAGGCGCAGGATGTAGACGCCAGGTGCCATTCCTTTCAGGTCGAGCATTGCCGCTCCTGTACGCGCCACTTCCTGCTGGTTGACCTCGGCCGTCTTGAGTCTGCGGCCAACGACATCAACTAGCGTCAGACGTATCGGGCCAGAAGTGCGGAGGTCCTCACCGAAAACCAGGTTCCCGTTCACGGCCGAGACAACCGATGCGGCTGTCTTGGCCGACTGGGAGCCGGAGCCAGGCAACCAGGGGGGTGGGGCAGCGAGTTCCTCAATGTTCAACCCGGGCGTCACCGCCCAGAACTTCAGCGTGTTGTTACCCTTGAGGACGTAGAGGATGCCGTCCGCGCACGCGGCCGCACCGCCCTGTTTTATGTAGTGCAACCCCGCTGCCGAGGATGCCTTCCGCGCAGTGTCCCACGCTCCCCAGACATTAGCGCTGTCGCTTGCATAGTGGTAATACCGGAAGAGGCTGCTGCCGCCGCCGTACAGCGCATAGACCCTGTTGTTCTCCTGGTCGCAGGCCAGTGCGGCACCGTCCTTAGGGTAGCTACCGCTGACGGGAATCGTGGCCGGGAGACTGTCGAGGATGACCCACTTGCCGGTGTGCGGCAAGTAGCAGTAGAACTCCGTTTGGCGGTCGTGGTTCCTGCTCATTCCTTTGAGAGCAAACACCGCATCCTGTCCGGCAGCAAGGCAACTCCCCCTCTTGAAGGCCTTGCCTCGGGCCCCGCCCGGCGCGGACTCGAGGTCAGTGAGCCAGTGTCCGGTCTTGCAGTCAAAGGCGTACCATTCTCTGGTTTTTCCTTTCAAGCAGTACACTCGCTCAGTCCCCTTGCTTCGCAGATAGGCGAGCCCCGAGCCTGCCTTGATTCCCTTTTCTCCTGGCACATCTGGTAATCTTTTCCAGATAGTATCTCCGCGTTCTGTGTCGAAGCGCCAGAATTCCTTGGTCTTGTTGCCCTTTAGGAGATAAACGTATCGCTCGCCGTCGCAGGCTAGCGCGGCACCGGCTTTCACATTCTTCTCGGCCGGACAAGGGACGGAATCGGCAAACGTCCACTTGTTATTCCGAATATCGTATACGTAGAACTCGTTGGTGTTGTTCCCTTTGAGTGCGTAGATGAACCTGTTCCGCGCAACCGCCAGCGCGCCACCGGCCTTCACTCTGCGCTTCTTCGGCCCCAGGGGAATGGAATCGAGCTCCGTGCCAAACCATTCCCTCTGGGTGGAGAATGCGAAATCATCTATTCTCCACATCGTGCGGCCTCGTTCGCCGAAGTGAGCGACAAAGGCGATACGCACGTCCGCGTGGCCGGCAGCAAGTGAGGTGATGTCGTACCCCGTGCGGGAGTCGACTGCGCAGTCCTTCTGTGATCCCAGCACTACCCAGGAAGAACCGCCGTCGGCGCTGAGCAGCACGAAGGCTGTGTCTTCGTCAACTCCATCTTCATCTTGGAAATTGTTGTCATACGCTATGCCGTACGGGCCGGTGCCGGAGCAATCAAGGAGAGGGGTCATGAGCGTATCTCGAGTTTGCTCGAAGTCGAGGTAATCGGGGTCCGAGTAGATGCGGGCTTTACTTCCGCTCTTGTGCCAGTCATTAGTGTTCCAGGTAGGTACGGGCTCTGTCCCGCCGGCGATGATACGCCAGCCAGGCAGAGGGTTGTCGCCGAGTGGTCCCCAACCGTAGAACTTTTCTAAATAGGGAGGAATGAAAGGTTCTCGCACAACTCGAAGACTCACAATGTGTGTGTCGTTGGCGGTTCTCATGTCGCCGGTCAGTTCTGTCCAGACCGAGATCCTGTACCGGTCCTGGCGCCCTGCTGGTACCGGAGGCGACCAGTCTGGCGAGAACACAACGGTGTCTTGCTCGCGGCTGGCAAGAGACCCGCTGGACTCGTCCAGATCTTCGTACACGACAGCCCCGGTGGAATCGGTGATTTGTAGTTTCACGGGGAAGCCGAGCTGAGGCACGGACCCGCAGTTCTGCACTATGGCCTGAACGGTGACCGGAACTCCGCTGATCACCCACTGACGCAATGGGACACGAACGGTTCTCGCGTCGGTTTCCAATAGGGGGACAGCCGACAGCGCAGCGGCACAGTTGAGCCTACCCCACCCGTAGTTGCTGTTGGGGTACGGGTCTCCCTGAGAAGGCCGGTCGGCGTTGTCAAGAAGTATGTCATAGACCTGCTGATAGGTCAGATTCGGGTTCTTATCCAGCATCAGTGCGATGCACCCGGTCACATGAGGAGCGGCCTGAGAGGTTCCGCTCATGCGGCGATATCCAAAGAAATTGCTTCTGCACGACAGAATCTCATCGCCCGGAGCAGAGATGTCCGGCTTGGTGAGATTCCAGTCCGGTCTGCCCCAGTACTGGGGCTGGTTCCATGGTGGTTCATTCGGCGCCGGGCCACGACACGAAAAGAACGCTACGTTGTCATACTGGTCAGTTGCGCCAACACCGATGACAGTCGGGTAGTTGCCGGGCGCGCAGTCCGACGATGGTGGAGCGGGACTGCTCCACTCGTTGCCAATGGCAAAGACAGAGATGATGCCTAGAGCACGTAGATTCAGGCAGTCAGCCCAATACTCAAGAATCGTCCGGTAAGTGGTCCACGAATTGTTAATGACCCGCGGTGCGTTGTTTCCTAGCCCGGCATACCAGTTGAAGCAGGCGTGAATCCAGGAAGCCCTGCCTTCGCCCCATCGGTCTAGGGCCTTGGCCGCCATGACGCGTGCGCCCGGCGCCACGCCGCAGGCCCACCAGTAGTCTGCTATGATGCCTGCTACGTGGGTGCCGTGGCCATTGTCATCGTAGGAGTACGACTCTCCATTCACCGCATCATAGAAACCAACGCAGAGCCCGTACGTGTCGTCCAGCCCGGTGTCGACTGTTCCGACGACGACTCCCTCTCCTGTGTAACCTTCAGCCCAGCACTCCGGGGCCCTCACCATATCCAGATTCCACTCTTGGTCGTCGGTAGCATCTTCCACGGCAGGTGAAGCAGAGCCAAAGTCGACCAACATGACCACGAAGTCATCCGTGACATACTCGACATCTCCGCGCGCTACGATGGTATGGATTTCGTCCGGTCTTGCCTTCAGCGCGATGCAGTTGGAGAGCCAGAAGGGTTTGATGTCTGTGGCTGTTGTGGTGCGTAAGAATTCGAGCAGCGATGCCTGGGTGCGGTCAGCCCAAGTCTTCAAGTACTCCACCTTCTGCTCCCGTGTCGCACCATCCAACACAGACAGGTCGGCCTTTTCTTTCAGGTGTACGATGACCGGAATCATTTCATCTGGCCGCGCTGTGGCGAGTATCTCTTCAAGTTCCGGCACCATCCTACCGGCCAAGACAGCCGAAACCAGTACCAGAAACAAACATAGGCGGGTCATTGCGCCTCCTACGGTTGGCTTGGGGCACACTCCGAATCGTCGGATGATTCGGTTATGCCCCGCGCCTGTATTCTCATCTTGCTTTCACGGCTTTCGCAGTCTCGCTATGCTGACCGTCCGAGAAATGGACCAGATACACGCCGGCCGAAAGTTTGGCCGCGTCACAGCCGATCTCATACACTCCTGCAGACTTATACCCGCGCACCAACTCCTGCACCACTCTACCGTCCGGGCCAAGCAGGACGAGCATTACTTCAGAAGCGCTAGGAACTGAGTAACGGACAGAAAGTCTGCGGGTGAAAGGGCCGGACTTGAGTGCAAGCGTGTGAGTCCTGATCTTCGTATCACCCTGCTCAGCCACACCGGGCGGCAGGTTGTAGAACTCCGCACTTTTGAGCACAGCGGTGTCGGCCCCTTGTCTTCCTCCAAATACCCACATCTGCCATATCCGACCTCCCTGGCCGGGAGCAGGTATTAGGGCAGCAGCGTGGTGTTTTCTGGCCTGCAGCAGACTAGGAAACGTGGCCCAAGAGTCTGTTTTTGTGTCGTAGATGAAGCACTGGTTGGTTTCACTCGGCCACTTACCGTTTCCGGCCAAGACTATCCGGTTGGCGAATCCGGCCGGACCGGTCGAGTCAAAACCGAAAGCACGGGTCTCGGCCGAGGAATCCGGAAGGTCGGCGATTCTCCTCCAGCCAGCACTAGGATTGGCTGGGTCGAATACTTCGCAGATACGTCTAGGTGTAAGCACGTTTGGAACAAAGGTGCATCCGCCTAGTGCATATATCTTTCCGTTGACAACGGCAGAGGTTATGTAGCAACGGGGCAGGCTAAGGTCTGCACCGACCACCCGGGACCAGCACGCGCCTACTGGGCCCATCGGGTCAAATACCCAGGTCTCGCCGGTTAGGTACGGAGCCAGCGACTCGTTGAAACCGCCGAACACATACAGCTTGTTACCACAGACCGCGGCTGCGCCGGGTATTGGTATCCGGTTGCCGATGCGCATCGGCAGAAGGTCGGTCGAGACACTGCGTGCGTTGTTTGTGACCGGGTAATATGCTTGCACTGCATCGGTTTTCTGGCCCCGGCTGCGCCGACCACCGACAATGTAGAAACCGAAGCTGTCGGACGGAGCGTAACCGTCCCTGAGCCCACAAATCGTGTAGTTGGACACAGGTATCGGCATTTCCACTCTTGTGTCCCGGTAGGTGCCGCTGTCCGGGATAAAGCACCAGACTGAACCGTCAGTATCATCATCAGCCAGTCGGCCGCCCAGAAAATACACCTTGCCGGTCTGAGATGAGTACTCGCCATCGAAGCGCGTGAAGCGGAACCCGGTCTGTGGTCCTGTCTGCCAAAACTGACCAAGAACCAGCATGGCAGTCAGGTATATGGACATCTCCGACCTCGTCTACTCGGTTCGACCAGAACCCGACCCCTTTAGGGCTCTGGGCGACATCTGGTCCCCCTCGGAACCGACGGGCTACCTGAGAATTGTCAGCTTCCGCGACTCAGCGTGGCCCAAGGTTGTAAGCCCGAGAAAGTAGGAACCCGGCTGCAGCCCGGGGATGATGAACGTCCCGCTGCTGCTCGTACCAGACCACACGTGCTGACCAAGGCAATTGCGCACGGTCAAGAGCGCCTGTCCTTTTCCTGAGTAGTGGACCTGAACCAGACCGGCAGCATGGCTGGCAGCCGTGACCTGCACTTGCGTTGAAGACATCCGCCGTCCAGTAACACCGGGCTCAGATGAACTAGCGAAAATCCCGGCAGGATTGTAGAGCCAGAATTCATTGGTATTCTTGCCGATGATGCAGTACAGACCATTAGTGCCCGCAGCCAGGGACCGGCCGCACTTGATGCCCTCGGCACTTACTCCGTTTGCTACCTCGCCGACATACCCCCAGGAATCGCGCTCCGGCACGTACACCCAAAACTCCCTGGTACTGCCGCCCTTCACCGCCCAGACCTTGCCGTCATAGTATTCAAGGCAAGCACCCTCTTTCACTTTCTTGCGTTTGGATGACATCCCGGGCGCGGCTGACGGCAGAGACCGCGCCGAAGTCCATGACCCGGTCCACGTACCGATGTTGGTCTTGAACAGTCGGTTTTCTCCGTCGCAGTAGGTAATGAAGAAGACATTACCGGCGCCGTCGCTAGTTAGGCCGCTTCCAGCCTTGGCCTTCTCGACGGGCAGCGACGCAGGCGAAGCCGGTTCCCAGCCTCTAGTTTCCAGATTGAACCGTTTCCATTCGTTGGTATTCGACCCGCTCAGCGCATAGATGTACTTCTTGCCAGCATACTCGACGCATACCGCAGCACCATTCTTCACGCCCTTGGTGAAGTCCGGGGAAGCGTACGACTCAAACGAGTTCGCCAGCGTGTCATAGCGAAAGAACTCGTTTGTTCCACCCCCTTTCAGCACGTACACGTGCTGACCGTCATTTACAATCCAGGCGCCTTTCTTGGCCTTCTTCTTGTCAGGTCCCAGTGGAATCGAGCAGGCGAAAACCCAGGTGTTGGCGGCGATCGAGTACTTCATGAAATCGGGCTTGTTATTGCCGAGGACAAGATACACTTTGCCGCCGAGCACGATTATTCCGCCTCCGCCCTTTACCGCCTTGCCGCTGGGCTGGCCGTTGACGTCCTTCAGCCTGGTCCACGTCCCCAGCATCATTCCTTCGGTGGGATTATCTGCCGGAGGGACCGCAGCAACAGCGGCGACTGCCAAAACGAAGACAGCAGCTGTAAAGATTAATCTCTTCTGCATCACTACCTCCTATTTCTCGCCAATCTCACTAGCGGCGAGGGGTCTAGCTCCGTCGCCGCAATTGTACCCCCCCCTGCCACCCTGTCAAGCCGGCGCGTTGCCTCACCAAAAATGTACTCGAAGCTACCCCGTTGCCTCACGTAAGAAAAGTACTCGAAACAGGAGGCATAATCTGACCAGCCCTTACCATGAAAGGAGTTGGTCAGAT
>JBDRUN010000036.1 GCA_039801365.1 candidate division WOR-3 bacterium | reverse complement strand
GCGCTCGACCTTGACGAGTTGCTGGCGCTACGGGTATCATATGAAACGCGCAAGCGTCAGGCAGGGGGTCACGATGTGCCTTGGCCGGCCCCTGTTGCCTGCGCTCGACCTTGACGAGTTGCTGGCGCTACGGGTATCATATGAAACGCGCAAGCGTCAGGCAGGGGGTCACGATGTGCCTTGGCCGGCCCTAGTTTCATAGAATGATGTTTGACCCAAGACGGATTTGCTGGTATAATCTAACGTCGCTAAGTGGAGGCTGATGCAGGCATCTTACCGGCTAGCGTCCCGTCTGATGCCAGCCCTGTGGGCACCACAGAAATTCTAGAGAGGCGGCAATTACAGCGGGAGACCCGGCCCTGCCGGGTCTCCCGCGCTTCACGGAATCTGCTCATCCGAACTGTCTCTACATTACGAGGGATCGGGGCGCACCATGAGTACAGAAACAGCCTAAGAACAAGCTGCGTGAAGCTTAGGCGTTCATCCTCTTCTGCTTGACTTGCTGACCTCAAGTCTATAATCACTCGATGTCAAAGAACTCCTCCAGGTCCACCACCTCAGACACTGCACCAGAATCTGAACTCTATCCCGGCGCGTGTTGCATAGAACGTAGTTCATCAAGCGACGCGCCCCTGGCCGACCGGATGCGGCCCGGAACCCTGGACGAAATCCTCGGTCAGGACCACCTGCTCGGTAAGGACAAGCCCCTGCGCCGGATGATAGAAAAGGGCGAACTCCACTCGATGATATTCTGGGGCCCGCCCGGCTCGGGCAAGACCACTCTGGCTCTGGTCATCGCCCAGTATGCCAAGGCCCATTTTGTCCAGTTCTCAGCCGTCACCTCCGGTGTCGCAGACATCCGCGAAGTGATCAAGCGGGCTGAATTCGAGCGCCGGGCTCATTCCCGCCAGACCATCCTATTCGTGGACGAGATACATCGCTTCAACAAAGCCCAGCAGGATGCATTTCTACCCCACGTCGAATCTGGCCGCATCGTGCTCATCGGCGCCACAACCGAGAACCCCTCGTTCGAGGTCATCGCGCCCCTGCTTTCCCGTACCCGTGTCTATGTCCTGGAGCAGCTCAAGCCCGAACACCTAAAGCAGTTGATGCGCCGTGCCATTGAATCGGCCCAGGGCTTGGCTGCGTTGAAGGCTCGGGTCGCCGAGGACGCGCTGGACTACATCTCGATGATTTCCCAAGGTGACGCCCGCGCCGCACTCACCGCGCTCGAACTTGCAGTTACGGCAGCCGAAGCTCCGCGGCGCAGAGTCAGCCTCGAACTGGCAAAGGAAGTCATCCAACGCAAGTTCCTGCTCTACGATAAGGCCGGCGAGCAGCACTACAACCTCATCTCCGCGCTACACAAATCTCTACGCGACTCTGACCCGGACGGTGCACTCTACTGGCTTGCCCGGATGCTTGAGGCTGGCGAAGACCCGCTCTATATCGCGCGCCGGCTCGTCCGCTTCGCCTCCGAAGACGTCGGCTTGGCCCAGCCCAATGCATTGCTCATCGCCACCGCGGCCAAGGACGCGGTCCACTTCATCGGCATGCCTGAAGGCAACACTGCGCTTGCCCAAGCGGTCGTGTATCTCGCGCTCGCGCCCAAGTCGAACGCGCTGTACAAGGCCTACGAGGATGCCAAGAAGGACGCGCTTGAGACCGAGACCGAGCCGGTGCCCCTGCACCTGCGCAACGCGCCGACCGGCCTGATGAAAGGCCTCGGGTACGGCAATGGCTACAAGTACGCCCACGACTTCCCGGACGCCCGCGTTAACCAGGAGCACCTGCCTGAGCGGCTTCGGGGCCGCAAGTACTATCATCCCACCGATCGCGGCTTCGAAGCCGAGCTTCGCAAGCGCCGCGCCCTCAAACCGGACTAGCCCCGCCCTTAGGGATTAGACTGTTGGCAGTGGAACCTTGTTACTTGTCGGCAGTTGACAGTCGGTCAGATCCGGCTAGAACTTGACAGTGGAAACAGAGCCGTCTGAACATCGCAAGGCGGATTGCACCCGTATAGTCCGAAACTCTTCGGAAATGCGACAACGGCTCGAGGAGGCTTTATGAGAAACGGTTGTCAACGAGTGCTGACCGTGGCCGCACTGCTGCAGAGCCTGGTCATAACCCAGGCCCAGGCGTTCATCAAGGAAACCAGGATGGTCCGGATGCGGGACGGTATCCAGCTCGCCACTGACATATACTACCCGGTCACCTCGCTTCCACCCTGGCCGACGATTCTCCAGCGCACGCCCTACAACCGCGACATTGACAGCCTGCTTGCGCTCTTGATAACCGACGTCAAGGGATACGCGCTCGTTTCTCAGAACCTGCGCGGCACCGGCGGGTCCCAGGGCGAACCGATGCTATTCCTCACCGACGGATGGGGCGCACTCCAGGACGGGTATGACTGCATCGAGTGGATTGCCGCACAGTGGTGGTCGAACGATAAGATCGGCATGTTCGGCGCTTCGGCACCGGGCATGACCCAATACTACGCAGCTGGGGCTCTGCCACCGCATCTCACCTGCACCGCACCTATCGTTGCCGGCCCCAGCTTGTACCACCACGTCGCCTACACTGGCGGCGAGTTCCGCAAGGCCCTGGTCGAAACCTGGCTAAACGCTCAGCACACGCCCTGGCTCATTGACTCGGTTGCCAACCACCCATTGTACACACCTGACTTCTGGGGCACGGTTGACCTACGTACCCGCTGGGGTCTTGTCAACGACCCCCAGTTCCACGTCGGTGGGTGGTACGATATGTACACCGACGGCCAGCTCGAAGCGTTCACTGAGCTCCAACGTCGGCACCACAACCAGAAGCTGTTCATTGGCCCCTGGGGCCACTACGGGTTCAACGAACGCGAGCAGGGCGACCTGACCTATCCGGCAAACGCCGAGATACTGGAAACCGAGTACTACACCCTGCTCTTCGAGCAGTGGTACGACCCCTGTCTCCAGGGAAGCGGGAACATCGGCGACCGCGTGACCTACTACCTGATGGGCGACTGCGACACCCAGGACACCACAAACTGGAACCATTGGGTCAAGACCGACACCTGGCCGCCGCCCGATGCTCAGTACACAACGTGGTATCTACGACAAGGCGGGGTCCTGTCCCAGAGCCCGCCTGTATCTGCCGAGCCGCCGGACACGTTTCGCTACGACCCGCGCGACCCCTGCCCTACAATCGGCGGAAGGGAGTACATCGGCATACCCGGCGGGTACGGCCCGAAAGACCAAAGGCCATTAGAGTCCAGGCCGGACGTGAAGGTCTACACCACTCCGCCGCTGGCCCAGCCGCTCAAGGTCGTCGGCAAGCTCAGGCTGTTGCTCTATGCCTCGTCTGACCGTACCGACACCGACTGGGCCGTTCGGGTTTCAGACGTGTACCCTGACGGCCGCTCAATCCTCATGACCGACAATATCCTGAAGGCCCGGCATCGAAAAGGCTTTGACCGCGAGGACTTCTTAACCCCGGGTGTTGTGGACACTTTTGACATAGACCTTTGGAGCATCGCCAATGTATGGAACCAGGGACACCGACTCAGAGTCAGCATCACTTCATCGAACTTCCCGCGGTTCGAGCGCAACCCCAACACCGGCGGCCCGTTCCGACGCAACGACACTGCAGGCGCGCTTGTCGCTACGAACGTCATCTTTCACTCGCCCGGGATTGCGACCCGGCTGCTGCTCCCGGTCATCGGTGGCCCGGTGGCTATGGAAGAAAAAACGCCGCGGCTCACGCCCGGACGATGCGAAGTCTGTCCCAACCCGTTTGTCGGCTCAGCCCGTGTTCCTGGGTACGAGCACGACTGGTTCACGCTCCTTGACATCGCCGGCCGCGAGGTCGGTGAATGCCGGGGCGACCGAGTCGGCGCCAAACTGGCTCCGGGCGTCTACTTCCTCAAACATCACGCAGCCGACATGTCACCACTGCGTCTCCTAAAAATGAGGTAAATTGAATAGCCTGTTTACAGAACAAAAGACCGTTGTCAGTAAAGCCGGCAAAGCGAAAGGAAACAACATGTCCAGAATCGTGTCTGCACTCTGCCTGCTGCCCTGCCTTGTCCTTGGCTCTACCCCGCTCACGAGCCGCACCGCCGAGCCACAGCTCGTGACCGAGGTCGCCGGCCCGGGCCAGACTCTTGCCGACTTCCTGCCCGGTTTCACCTACACGAAGACCGACATTGACCCGGGCGTACCGCCTGAGGGTGACCTGATGGGCTGGGCCGCGTTCACCCGCGACGGCTCCAGGGTCATTCTCACCAACCGCGCCACCGGCAACATCACTGTGTTCAACTGGGCCACGATGCAGGTCGAGCGCAACGTTGACGTCGGCTCGTTCCCCTCTGCCATCGCGGTCACCGACAGCTTCGCGGTCATTACCCGGGCATTCGCCGACTCGGTCGTGATTGTCCGGCTGTCGGACTGGACAATCGCGGCCCGGCTCCAGTCCGGAGTCCAGCCCTGGACCGTCCACGTCTCACCGGACCAAAGCAGGGCCTATGTCGCCTGCGACATCTCGAACACCTGCGAGGTGTACGACCTTGCGACCCTTACCCGGGTTGCGACCATCGCCAACTTCCGCTACTTCCTCTCCACCTACACGTTCAACTCCGAGAACGGCCGATGGAGTGCGACGTTTTCGGACTTTGCCCTGACACCGGACGGGTCGCACATCATCGTACCGGACGGCATTGACACCATTTTCTGGATCAACACCGCAACCGGTGAGTTTGCCGATACCCTGTCCGGCATCGGCGGCTGCCGGTTCGTGTCCTTGTCCGGCGACGGTAGGAAAGCGGTCATCGCCAACAGCGCCAACCCCTGCGTGGTCCGCCGCATTGACCTCGCAACCCGGGAAGTTGACGCCGGGGTAACCATCACCGGCCACAGCCTGATGACCTATGAGACTGCGGTTGACTCGGCCGGGGCCAAGGCCTTTTTGGGCATCTCGGACAACAAGAGCTGCCTTGTCCGGTTCGCCACGTCCGACTTCAAGGTGTTCTCGAACACCTACACCGCATTCTGGGTCGGAGTATCTCCCGACCACAGGCGGGCCATCAGCGGCCAGTACAACTTCTCAATCGTTGACTTCGCGCTCGACTCAGTCCTCGGCCAGCACTCGGGCAATTCCCAGTCGGTCGGTGCGGTCTCACCTGCCGGCACCCGCGCGGTCGGTTTTGACCCGCACCGGCACGAAGGCCTGTACTTCTACGACTACTCTTCTCCGGGCCCGGGAATGTTTCGCGGCACTACCAATGCCGGCGCCGACCCTGAAGGTGACTGCCCGTTCGGCATCGCCCTTGCGCCGGACGGCTCCCGGGTAATTTCGTCCGGCGTGCTCTCGGACAACGCCGCGATAATCAACGTCGGCACCGGCACGCTCGACACCGTACTGCCGATTGCCGACCGGCCCCGTAACTGCGCGGTAACGTCTGACTCGCGCTGGGCCCTGGCCGCAAGCATCGCCACGACAACACTGCGGGTCATTGACCTTGCCACCGGCTCCATTGCTGCGACCATCGCGGCCGGGTCCGGCCCGACCGACATCGCCATCGCGCCCGGCGACAGCCTGGCCTACATCTCAAACATCGTCGGCAACAGCATCACGGTCGTCCGTCTGGCCGGCGCTGCCAGCTACAAGGTCGCGGACATCCCGGTCGGCGAGCTCGGCCTGGTCTGGGCCGCATATGGCATCTGCAGCGGTCTGGCGGTCAGCCCGACCGGCGAGTACGTGCTCTCCGCGGTCTCGTTCGACGACAACGTCAAGGTCATCTCAGCCACGACCAATACCGTAGTCGCCACGCTCGCGGTCGGCGACTTCCCGCTCGGCGTCGAGTTCGACTCGACCGGCGAGTACGCGATCGTCACCAACTACTTCGGCAACAGCTACACGGTGATGCGCATTGACGGTGCGAACTCCTCGGTCATCGGCACGTTTCCGACCGGCCAGTACCCGGCCCGGCTGCGCCGCAACCCTTTGCGCAACGAAATCAGCCTGTGCACCTACTCGGGCAAGACCCTGGTCACAGTCAACCCCCAGACCGGTGGAGTTATCCGCACTGAATCGTATTCAGCGTACGGCCCGGTGTACCAGGTTGAGTTTGATGAGAGCGGCAATCCCATCGTGCTCACCGGCCCGACCGGCTCGATTCCCGGCCACCTGCACAAGGGCACGGACCACATCGAGCTACCGGCTGTGCCCTCGGTCTTTAGTTGCGCTCCGGCCGCGAAAATGGCCGCGGTCGCGATGCCAGGCCCGGACTGGGTCTCGCTTGTTGACTGGACGCCGACCGGAGCGTTCGGAGGGATTCGCACCCTGCCCGATCCCGGACTGCACCTGCCCGCGGTCGCTCGCGGCCGCGTCGAGCTGACGGTCAACCTGCCAAGCCAAGCCCGTGTGCGGCTTGAGGTCTGGAACCGTGCCGGACGCAAGACCGCGACAATCCTCGACGCCACCTGCCCAGCCGGGCTGACGCGACTGCAATGGAACCCTGCCGGACTTGGAGCCGGGACCTACTTTGTGAGGCTTGTCGCCGGAAACGCGGCCTGCACTCGGCCGCTCGTGCTCATACGCTAGCTACCAACCCGGCCAATAACTGTCAGCAGCGAACGGTGCTTTACAGATTACAAGGTACAACACCCTGTCGCCCGGATGCCTCGAAACAAGCTACGAAGCCTGTGGTCGGAGTGCGACTGGCCTTGATGCATCGAGAACATCACACCTGCCGCACGAACAGCTTGCCCGGAAGCTGCCGGACCAGACCTTTGAGCTCAAGCCGAACCAGGACGCCAAGCAGTGTGGACACCGGTATCCCTAGGGCTTGACATACATCGTCAACATGCTGAGGATCGCCGGAAAGAAAATCCATCACCGGCTTTTCGTCTTCTGTAACCTCGACCGCTGCCTGTTCGGCCGGCCGCAGGGCAACACCGAGCTCACGCAGCACATCTTCAACGCCAACAAACACCTTCGCACCATCACGCAGGAGTCGGTTCGTGCCGACGCTTGTCTGGTCGGTCAGCCGGCCCGGCACAGCAAATACGACCCGACCCTGATCCCGGGCCCAGGCGACTGTGTTCAGAACACCGGAGCGCTCACCAGCTTCGACCGCGATGACGACCTGCGACAGCCCGGAGACAATCCGGTTCCGCCGTGGAAAGTTCATCGCCAGCGGCCCGACTCCGAGGTTGAATTCGGTGACCAGTGCTCCGTGGCTAGCGATTTCTTCGGCGAGCGACCGGTTCTCCGGCGGGTAGCACACGTCTATGCCGCACCCCAGCACCGCAATCGTGCGGCCATTGCACGCCAAGGCTCCACGGTGGGCGCACGTATCAACCCCACGCGCCAGGCCGCTGACCACTGTCACGCCGTGCTCGGCCAAGTCCCGACCCAGCTTCTCGGCAACGAGCCGGCCGTACGAGCTTGGCCGCCGCGTACCAACTACCGCAGCTGCCATCCGGTCTTGCTCGCTGATTTCGCCCCGTACGAACAGCACCGGCGGACAGTGGGCAAGCTCTTTCAGACGTGACGGAAAGTTCGGGTCCGTTACGGTCATCGTCCACACATCTAGGGCACGCGCCTGTTCCAGTCTGCGCTCAAGACCCGCATTCCGCTTGTAGGACAAGATTGCCTCGGCCAATTCCTCATCCACGCCGTCAACCGCAACCAGCTCATCCCGGCCAGCACGAAACACCTGCTCCGGCTTCTCGAACCGTGCCAGAAGACTTGCAAGTCTGGGGCCGGTCATGCGGGGCACGGAGAGCAAATCAACCAACGCATCGTCCAAGCTGCGCGCTGGCCTTATCATCATTCTTCTGGCGCGACGCATCGGGAATCAGGTGCTTCGCCCCTGAAACCACTATCTCTGCCTGTTCTGGCCGGAAAATGTCGGTCAATCAACGCCCGCAGTTCATCCACCCGATCTCCCCGCAGTGCCGAAACCAAAACCACCGGTGCATCAAAGCCGGCAGGCACGGTCTGCCCGCGTACAAGGTCTGACTTGTTCAGTGCCACAATCCTCGGTCGATCCAAAAGTTCTGGCCGGTACTCGGCCAACTCGCGGCACAGCTGTCTGAAATCGGCCACTGGGTCCGGGCCGGAGGCATCTACTACGAAAACAATCATCCGAGTCCGCTCAATATGACGCAGAAACCCAAGCCCAAGCCCCTTGCCCAGGTGTGCTCCTTCAATGATGCCCGGCATATCAGCAATTGTGAACTTATAGTCCTTGGTTCTCATCACGCCCAAGTTCGGTGTCAGGGTTGTGAAAGGATAGCTCGCTATCTTGGGACGTGCCCGGGTCAGAGCCGACAGCAGGGTTGACTTGCCGGCATTAGGCAAGCCGACAAGGCCGATGTCGGCCACGAGGCGTAGTACGAGTCTAAGTTCGCGCTCCTCGCCTGGCTCGCCGGGCTCAGATTTCCTTGGTGCCTGCTCAGTTGGAGTTGCGAATCGTGCGTTGCCTCTGCCTCCCCGGCCTCCCCGGGCGACCTGCAATCTTGCGCCATGCTCAAGTATCTCGCCGAGCTTCTTCTCGAGCCCGACCTGGAATACGTCGGTTCCCAGCGGCACCGGGATTTCCACGTCTGCGCCTTTGCGGCCATGCCGGCACTTACCCATGCCGTGCTGGCCCCGGCCGGCCTGATAGTTCCGCCGATACTCAAGGTCAGCAAGGGTCTGAAGCTGCTCCTGACCGACAAGAAAAACTGACCCGCCGTCGCCACCGTCACCACCGTCCGGCCCGCCTTTTGGGACGAACTTCTCCCGGCGAAACGACACGCAGCCGGCCCCGCCGTCGCCGGCCTTGACCCGTACTACCGCTTCATCAACAAACCGCACGCTACCTGCGCTTGGTGGCGAACTTACGCTCCAGCGCCAGCTCGACCGGCCGCGGCACAAAGCAGGAGACCTGCCCGTGGACCGCTGCAAGCTCCCGTACCAGCGAAGAACTCAGGTAGAAGTACTTTTCCGAAGGCACAAAGAACACGGTCTCAACATCAGGCGCCAGTTTGCGGTTGGTAAGCGCCATCTGAAACTCATAGTCAAAGTCCATCACCGCCCTGAGTCCGCGTACCACGGCCGAGGCTCGTTTGCGCCGGACAAAATCAACAAGCAGACAGTCAAATGCCTCGACTTCGACTGAAGGCATGTCGCCGACCGACTGGCGTATCAGACTGACCCGTTCGGTCGGCGTGAACAGTGCTTTCTTATCCGGCCGCTGCGCAACGCCTACCACCACCCGGTCAAAGAGCCGGGTCGCACGGCGCAGCACGTCCAGGTGACCGAGCGTTACCGGGTCGAAGCTGCCGGCGTACACCGCTACCTTCATACCCGGTTGGCTCCTCGTAATGAGTTCCGAATTCTTACTTGCCTTTTCCCTCAACATCTTGCCTCCTTAGCAATGAAACCCAGGTTTCGCCGTACCGACCCTGCCTCACAAGCTCCCAGGCCGCACCCGGTACCGGCCGCTCTTGTCTGTGATGCTCTAGCACGAACACACCGCCCGGTCGCACAAGGCCATGGTCCGCAGCCTTGTCAAGAGTCGCCTGCACCAATCCATTGAGATACGGCGGGTCGGCCAGTACGATGTCGAACCCGCTGCCGAGTCTGGGCATAACCGCAAGCACGTCTCCACGCAGAACACGCGCGCCGGCAAGACCCCGGACGTTCATCCGCAGGAAACGCAGCACCGCCGGGCTCTTCTCGACGAATATCGCTTCGACCGCACCGCGGGAAAGCGCCTCGATGCCGAGTGCACCGCCGCCGGCGAAAAGGTCGCACACCCTTGCACCGCAGGAAAGACTCCCAAGCATATTGAAGATCGCCTGGCGTGTGATGTCTTTGGTTGGCCTCAGGCCGGTACGCGGGTAAACAAGGGTCCTGCCTTTGTACCGACCGGCACACACACGCATGGCTGCACTATATCTGCCAAGGCCGAGAAGTCAAAGGAGTGCTTAATGCCTGGGATTCCAAACCGGCCGGCGTTCGACACCGGAAAACTGTTGACTGCGGCAGCGTGCTGCCGCTCTTGGAGCACAGTCAGGCCTGTGCACTCCAAAGTTGGGCTTCGGGCCTGGAACGTCCGGCACTGTGCGCTCGGGCCGGACTACTCTTCCTTTAGTTGCTCTTCGAGTTTCTTCTTCAGCCGGTCCACTTCTGCGCGCAGCTCACTGATTTCCTTGCGTAGCGAATCCAGCGACAGGCCCTGGAATTCCTGCTTCATTCCAGCTACCGCCTTGCGCAAGGCGGTGTTCGCCGAGTGTAGCACTCCGGGCAGTTGCGGAAAATCAAAGTGGCCAATCCACTTCGTCTCCTTCCTTGCGCCCAGGGTCACAATGATTCTTCTCTCCTGACCTCGCCGGCGGATTAGTGCGACAACCTTCTTTTCCGGCCGGTCGCGAACCAGCGCCCGGAGCGACTGGCCATCTTCAACCGGCTGACCGTCAAGCTCAATTATGACATCGCCGACCTCAAACCCCGCAGCCTGGGCTGGCGAGCCTTCGGCCACTTCGGTCACGAGTACGCCGTGCTCAATGTTCAGGGCGATGAGCATCGGCCAGCTCAGGTTCTCGGTGTACACCCCGAGCCAGCCCTGCTTGACTTCAGTTGTGTCCTCCTGGGCGAAAAGCCAAGACGCCGCAGTCATCATTGCCAGCAGCACACAACATGCTTTCTTCATGCGATTACCTCTCTTGTGTGTTTCCCGACTCGGCCTGAATGAGGAAATCAGTCCAGGCACCGGTCAGTCTTATCACCGGGCCACCCTGGCCGAGAGCGCCGTGAACAATCCGATGCTGGCCGGTCTGCTCAACTCTGACCGGCAGTGCAGAGTGGTGAATTGCTCCTTCCAGCGTGCTACCATCTAGCCGGAACGGCAGGAGCCGGCCGAAATTCAGCTCGACCTGCCCCAGCTCCGATACGACGTCGAGGTCGGTCAGGCCGACGTCATCAACCCGGGCCGACACATCACCAAAGCAGTTGACAACCGTCAACTTGCCGGCATTTCGCTGCGCACTGACCGTGCCCAGCCGATTGTCAACGTGGACAACGCCGCTCATGTCCGAACCGCGCACGTCGCCATAACGGTTCTGAACAACGGCCCGGTCCGAGACGCTGTCCAGGAATACGCTTCCAAAACTGTTCTCAACCGCAAGTGAGCCGGTGCTGTGTCGGACCCGCACGTCGCCGCACCGATTCCGAACCTGACCGTCCCGGCATTGATCAAGCACAACGTTACCAAACCGGTTCTCAAGCCGGCATGGAGCGCCAAGGTTGGTCGCCGTGATGTCGCCGAACGAATTGCGAACCAGGACCACGGCGCTGCTCGGCACGGTAAGTGCCAGGTCAACTTCGTAGCTCATGTCCGGGGTCGGCTCCAGGTCTGCAGGGTAAACGGTATTGACTGACACCGTATCCTGGTACGCGGTCGCCCTTACTGTAATGCCCTGAACGAGCTCATCAGCACGACGCCTGTCGGCTGCGGTCGCCCGGATGACTGCGTCCGCGACGACTTTGGCCTGGTCTCGGCCGGTGATTGAAACTGCACCGTACCGGTGCGTCACCTTGACCTCCATACCCGATGACCAGGGCACTTCGCACTGCACGGTCCTGATGGCGGTAACCGGCAGGCCCAGCACCAGTGCAATTATCGCGAATGTCACAGCCATCAGTTCCCCCCGGCCCCGAACAGGTCCATCGCGCTGGCACGACTGGACAGGGCAGCAAGGTAAACTGTCCTGACCCGCATGTTCCGTGGATTCTCGGCCATGGCCGCCTCGCACTCCTCAATTGCCTCGTCAATTCCCCGGATGTACGCCTCGTGCTCGGCTGCAAGTATGGCAGCCGCGGCTTCCCTGCTCAAATACGTAGCCGCCACATGAGCATCGGGCCTCGTTGCTGTGTGGCTCTTGACCACTACGACCGCAACGACCACCGCTGCGGCCGCAGCCGCTCCGGCCAGACTCCAACGCCAGATCAATCCGGTCCGTCGCTCGACCCGGCGCTTGATTCGGTACCAGGTCTGGGCCGAAGGTTCGAGCTGCTCAAGCCCCCGCGCCGTATCCCGGATCGCAGTAAGCTCGGCAACTGTCTCGCGACAAAGCGGGCAGCTTTCAAGGTGCTGTCCAACTCTCTCTGCCTGTTCCGGCTCAATATCACCGTCAATAAATGCGCTCAGCGTTTCATCAGAATGGTGTTGTTCCGTAATCTCCTCCTCTCTACGACGCCTTCTGATCCAGCCTGCAAAACTCCTGGTCTCATCTTCCCCTCCATTCCCGGACATACGGGCTCAGACGCTTTCTCAACTGTGCCCTTGCCCGGTGCAAAAGCGACTTGCTTGCGCCCTCGGTGATACCGAGGACTTTGGCAATCTCGCCATGTTTGAGTCCCTGAATGTCGTACAGCGTAAAAACTTTGCGATACGCTTCGGGCAGGCTGCGCACCATGGTTTCGATCAGCCTTCCCAGTCCTCCGGAACCGATACTCGGCTCCGGGCATTCCTCGAGCGGAACCGAAGGCTGTCGCTTCCGTTTCCTCAGCAAGTCAAAACACGCGTTCACGGTTATCCGGTATATCCAAGTGGAAATCGCGGACTCGCCCCGGAATGCGTCCATGTTCTTGAAGACCCTTACAAATACGTCCTGCGTGATGTCCTCAGCATCCGGCCGGTTACCGACCAGCCGGTACGCAGTCGAGAATACCTTGCCCTTATGTTCGGCATATAACTGCTCAAATTCAAGCTCTTTAGCTCGGCCCGTCGTCAACTCCAGGGACTCGGCAATCTCACACACTTTGCTCTCATCAGTCTTAGACGAACCGGCCGTTGGATGGTTACTCGGCCTCAGGTCCTGGGTTGGCATTGACATCTTCCACTTCAAGAAGATACTCTCATGATCGCCTAACGCAAGTCAAACTGAGGAGCTGGTCTCATGTTTCATTTCCACCTTGCAGTTCTCCTGTACTGTGCCGCAATCTCTGGCTGGACTACTGGCCGGATTCTTACTGCTCCAGATGGCCGGCAATATCGGTCTGGCGTGCTTGCTGTCAAACTAAAGCCCGAGCTGCACAACTTGGTCAGTCCGGGCTGCGGCCTTTTTGGCGTCCCGGCCCTTGACCGGCTTAACCACAAGTATGGCGTGTCGGACGTATCGCCCCTTGTCCGCAGCCCTCGGCTGCGGGCTCGCAAACACGGCTGTGAACTTACCTACATACTCCGATTCGATCCAGGCCAGGACGTGTTTGCGGCCAAGGCAGCGTACGAATCATCTGGCCTGATAGAGTACGCCGAACCTGACTATATGATGCCAGTTGTTGCGGTGCCGAATGACACCCTTTATCCGCTCCAATGGCACCTGGCCCGAATCGGCGCGCCTTATGCCTGGGATGTGTTCCGGGGCGATACCAGTGTGCTGATTGCCGTTCTCGACCTTGGATGTGAATGGCACCACCCCGACGTCGAGAACAACCTCTGGGTCAATATCCCTGAGGACTTGAACGGCAACCGAAGATTCGATACCCTGCCTGCGCCCGAAGGCGACATTGACTCTGTGGACCAGGATTCAAACGGCTATGCGGATGATGTCATCGGTTATGACCTGTTCCTGTCCGACCCGAACCCGGCGCCAATCCGGCCCGAAGATGACCACGGCACTCATTGCTGGGGTATCGCAAACGCGGTCACTGACAACTACAAGGGAGTCGCCGGTGTACCGTGGAACTGCCGCAGCTTTGCCTTCAGTTGTGGTGCATACGGACTCATCAGCCAACTTGCCGCCGCCGCCGGCATCTACTATGCGATTGACAAAGGTGCGTGGGCAATCTCAATGAGCTTCGGCACGTACAACACCTCGCCGGTCATGGCTGAGGCGTGTTCCCTGGCATGGGACGCCGGGCTGGTGCTCATCGGCGGTGCCGGCAACGACGGCCAGAACCGCAGATTCTACCCGGCCGACTACCCAAAGGTCATTTCAGTCGCAGCGTCGGACCAGACCGACCGGAAAACCTGGTGGTCCAACTATGGCGAGTGGATAGAAGTCTGTGCGCCCGGCACCGGCATCTACTCCACTGTCACCAACCACGGCTACGGCTCCAAAGACGGCACCTCAATGGCGACGCCAGTCGTGACCGGAGCACTGGCCTGGCTCAAGTCCGCGTATCCCGAACTCACGAACGTCCAGGCATGCAGTCTGCTCTATGCGTGCTGCGACTCAATGCCGGACAGCCTCTATCGGGCCGGTATGCTCGGTGCCGGACGGCTTTCCCTCAGCCGCATTATTCTGCCCCGATACTACTGTGATCTAGTGCTCACCGACGTGCGGTTCAATGACGCTTCCGGCAATGGCAACGGCCGACCTGACCCAGGCGAGACGACCGCGGTGATTGTCACCTATCACAACACCCTGGGCTGGCAGGATGCAACCGGCGTAACAGCGTACCTTGCGTGTGGCCAGCCCGGTGTCGAGCTACTCAAGCCCGAGGCATCCTTTCCTGATATCGCTGCCGGTTCAAGCGGCAACTGTTCGGCCGATTCATTCGTCGTGAGCGTTTCCGAAACCACGCCGCCCCAGCACCTTTTGTTCAGCCTGACGGTCACTGCCTCACCAGAACCGGCATTTCCCGATACTGAGTTCCAGGTTGTCTGCGGCGAACCGCGGATTCTGATTGTTGACGACGACAATGGCGCTGACTACGAAAAGTGGTACGCGGCCGCATTCGACTCATCTGGTGTGCTGTACCACCTGTACTCAATCCGTGCGTCAGGCTCACCTACGGCCGAAACCCTCAGACACTACCCGGTCGTAGTATGGTTCTGCGGCGACGACTCCGTTACCACGCTCACTGCGGCCGACCGAACTGCTCTTGCCGAATTCCTTGACGCTGGCGGCAACCTGCTAATATCCGGCCAGAGCATTGCCCAGAACCTCAAGTCCGAGTCGTTCCTGGCTGACTATCTGCGCGCCCAGCTCGCCGACTCCTCGACTGGCAAACCTTACTTACCCGGAATTCCTGAAGACCCGATAACCAGGGGCGACACGATGGTTACCGGCGGCGGCGGCGGCGCAAACAACGGTCGGTCTTTGGATGGCATCCGTCCAGCCAACCACGGCATCGGCTGTTCCCGGTTTCGTGACTACCCGGACACGACAGTAATGTCCGCAATCCGCTATGCCGGCACTTATCGCCTTGTATTCTTCTCGATCCCGTTCGAGGCGATTGACCATGCTGTTTCCCGGTACGTCCAGAAATGGACACTGGTCCGCAGAATTCTTGAATGGTTCGGCGAACGGTTGCCCGGCGTGGTCGAGGCACCACCACCGACTCGGGACAAGCGGCCATACGTATTACGGATTACGCCCAACCCGTTCACGCACAACGCCGAAGTCGAATTCATCGCTCCGACAACCGGAATCGCAGAATTGCGCACCTACTCGATTTCAGGCCGGCTTGTCGAAAGACAGCAACAGCCGGTCCGGCTCGGTGGTCGAACGCGGTTCCGCCTCGGCACGCCTCCGCTCGCGCCAGGAGTATACCTAGTTCAGCTCGTGACTGCTAATGGCGCATTCTGCCAGAAGGCTGTGGTTGTGCGTTAGCTGCAACCACCTACCCCGCGCGGCCCTACATCCGAAACGACCCCTCCTGCGTCCTGCGGTCGAATCTCAGCCCCAACTCCAGCCTGAACCCGCCAAGCCTGAAGTCGGGCGGTTCCTCGTCTCCAAGCAAGCCACTGGCCAGCGCAAGGTCATAACCGGCTTTGACATACAGGCCGATGAAATTCTCCTTGCGATACGGCAGTCTACCCATGACCTCAAGCGCTGGCTGAAGTCCGGCTGACCAGCCGTAGAACCAGCGACCGAAGTTGGGCTGGCTGAATGACTCATGCGAGTGCACATAGCTGGCCCAGGCGCCGCCGCCAAGACCAAGACACGGGCGTATCCACATATACTCAATTGGTTCGAGAACATACCCAAGCTCGAACGACGGCAGCGCACCAAAGAGCTCAACGCCGAGCGAATCGGCCTTGACGTTGCACAACATTACCGCGCCACCGCCGCCGACCGTGACATTACCAATCTGACCACCACCGTGCCCGCCCACCCACCACAACGGCGAGCGAACCCGGAACGTATCAGTGCCGCCCCAGCCGCCAAGCGAATCCGGCCTGGTATTAAGCTCAGTCAGCCGCTCATTCAGCCCGCTCACATCCGCAAACAAGGCGGTAACGCCAAACCCGCCATAACCCAAAGCGGTCGCGCACCCAACCGCAACCGCCGCAACAACTGATGCTACTCTCATCTCTTTCCTCCTCTAGATGCTATCTCCAAACATTACTATCTCCCTGACTCGACACTGGCCTTCCTGTCGCCCGTCCTGCTTCCGGGTGAACCTATGGTGTTCGTGAAATCGTATTCCACTGGTCCATCCCTCACCGCATCACCGCCGATTCCCGCCGGTCGCAGTCGTGCAGGCAGCTTCGGGTCAGTCCATATCGCCATTGCCCGCCAGCTCGACTTCGGTGCCAGTGAGTCCTCAAGCAAATAGGCCCAGACCACTCTGATTGACCTGCCGCCCTGTCGGTTGTGCGCGTCCAAGACTGAATAAAGCATCCAGTCAAGCACGGCACGCAGCGAGTCCTGTTCAAGACCAGGTCTCACCAGCGCGGCAACGCTCAATCTGTCCACGCCTTGGAACGGCATGTCTCGGGTCTCAATAACCTTGTGGGCCGGCGGCATCGCCCTGGGCTTCGGCAGTAGTGGTCGAGTCCAACTCCTCGGCCGAAACATCGTGCCAAGAAGCACCGCACAAGCTGCAAGAACCACAACTGCAAGCCAGTAGCTACGCCGCTGCCTGCGGAACGCCATCCTCAGCCGATCTGACCCGGCGGATGGTTGCCAACGTCCCGGCTCGGCCGGACCGGTCACAGTCCTTGATTCACTGGCACTGACAAAGCTCCGGCCACAACCTGGGCAGTCCGACGTACTCTCCTCCACGCCCGCATTGCAATAGAAGCAGTGGAGTCCGTCCGGTCGTCTGACCTTCAACGTCTTCACGCTGGCTTATTGTAACATCCAGCCAGCCCGGCGCAAGGCCAAAAACCAAACACAATCCACTCCTGAGTTCGCTACAGGCCGCTGGCTTGCAGACTTGCACAATGGCGCCGACAACTTCGACCACCTCGCTCCTGGCTTCACTTCTTCCCTGCTGCGGCAAACCAGGCACGTGGGACCCGAAGCTTACCTGTGCCCAGACAACATTCATTCCTCCCCTCAGACCTGGATTCAGGTCAAGTCGAAACGGTTGCGAAGACTCAGACCAATACCGTGCTAACCGCCTCAGCAACCCCGCAACTGACCGCTCCGCCTCTTCTTACGACGGTCGCACCGCATCCCGCTGACGATACCTGCGGGAAAGGCGAAAACCCAAGTCCTGGAAGCCTGCATTGGGTGATGGGATCCACAGCACAACCAGTCCTCCGCGTGAACACTCACCATATCTGGCCTTCGAACTCTGGAAGCTGTCCACATAAGTCCGACCAAGAGCCCTGCTCTCAGTTCCGCTCTGAAATGCAGACTGACGTCTCGGCTCAGAAGCGGAATGACAGCGCCACTCAGACCTTCGCTGAGACGGATTCTGAACCGTCCTCTCAGGACCTGACTCAGAACTCAACTCAGCCCGGCCCTGAAATTGCCCCTGAGACGAGCAGTCAAAGTGCAACTCAACCGTCGCATGAGCCGCACACTCAGGTGCGGCATCAGAACGCAAGTGACCATACAACTGAGACTTGGGTTGAGAACCTGGCTCAAAACCCGACTCAGATGGGGAGTCACTCCCGGGGTAACTGGGTGACCTTGGTGCAAGAACCAGTCCTGGACATCGGCAGTAAGCAAGCGGCTACCCGGCGCTTCACAATGAGCATATGCCATAGCCTGGTACTCCTGTCTCGCAGTTCGTGAGTAACGCGGCTTCAGGGTGCGGTGAAGCTCGGCCCTCTGGCTTCGGAGTGGGCAAAGCTCGCGGGCAGCGATGGCATCTTTTCCGGGTTCGCTCTCAACGCCGGTAGGTCGAGGTTAGCAACAACACCCCAAAGCCGGTAGGTGCGGCCTGAAACAAGTGTACCAGCCGGGATGGTATCAGTGAAAGGCGTTGCGACGTTTGTCGTCCTCCAGACCGAGTGGCTGAGCGGATCATCACCCTCGGTTACCCGCATCAAATAGCTCAATGCGCCTGACACCGGCCCAATACTGACGATGGCCTTACCGCCAGACGTGTCCACGGTCAACACCGGGTAGTCGAGCAGCGGCTCGTTGCTGGCGTAATTGCGTCGGTCTTCAACCGTTTTCCCGCTTGGTGGTTCGAACGTCGTGGTGATTTCGGTTGCCGGGAAAGCCCTTAGGTCAGTGTAGTAAAGCAAACCGGCATAGAGCGGCACGCTGCCCTGAACAAGCCGCACCGGATTGTTGATACCTTCCCAGCTCACTTGCGCGGCAGTCTCGGAGTCCGGCACTGCACCGTCCTCCTCCCGAATGGCAAGGAAGTAGGCTAGCATCGTACCGTCCGGCTATCCCTCAATCCGCCCGCGGCCAACGCGCACGTACACCCGCCAGTTCTTTGCTGCCAGACACGACAGTACCTGCGCCGTCACCGCGACGCAGAGCACAATGACAAGCTGGCGCTTCAACGTGTCGTTCCTCTATGGTTCAGCACAGCGCATCTGAACCCGGTTTGCGTGATCCCGCTGTTACATCCTGCTACGGCAAGTGCTGCCGGCCAAACCGGGCCGGCGTCTCTCAAGCCGCACTACCACTTGTTGAAGATGAAGAACACCGCAGCCACGATGAGCGCGAACCCAACCAGGTAGTTCCAGCGCAAACTCTCTTTCAGGTAAACTACCGAGAAAACCGAGAACACGACAAGGGTTATGACTTCCTGGATGGTCTTAAGCTGAGCGCCGGTGAACTGGCCGTAGCCCAGCCGGTTGGCCGGCACCTGGAAGCAGTACTCGGCAAGCGCAATGCCCCAGCTCGCAAGAATGGCAAGCACGAGCGGCGTCTTCGGGTACTTCAAGTGTCCATACCACGCGAACGTCATAAACACGTTCGATACGACCAGCAACAGTACTGTCCGCAAGAGTTGCAAGTATCCGTAAGTGCCTGCCGTGTGTCAACCCCGGCCAAAGTTGACTCTGCGCCGATACCGATTTAACCTGTTCTGGTGACACGTGTCGGTGGTTTGCTCCTGGCCGCGCTTGCTTTTGCCGTACCGGTAAAGGCCGAGTACCTTATCACCAGGCCTGATTCACTGCTACAGAACAGCGCCGACTACCTCGTTATCACCCACCCTGATTTCACCAGCGCGCTGTACCCACTATGCCGCCTGCGCGACAGCCTCGGCCTTGAGGTGAAAATGGTCGAGGTGAGTCTTGTTTACTCAACCTTTCCGTCCGGCACCCGAACCGACCGCATCCGTGCGTTTCTTGAGAGAGTGTACGGCTACTGGAACACACGGCCCGAGTTCGTGCTTCTAGTCGGTGATGCCTGCAAGGACTCGACCGCGGGCGACTTCATCCCGGTCAAACTGTTCCCGAAGTTCAGCTACGCGTACGCCGGCGGGCTCACGGTTCACGGCGCGGACAACTGGTACGCGACGCTCTCCGGCTCAGACTCGATTCCAGACATCATCCTCGGCCGACTACCGGTGAACACGCCCGCCCGTGCCGAATCACTCGTCGCCAAGACCATCCGTTACGAGACTTCTGCCGATACCGGACTTTGGACCGGCACGACCGCGCTCATCTCGTCAAACGACCGGGACTCCAACGCCACCGAGCTCGAAACGCTGTACTTCCGTCCCAATGGCGACTCGGTATACCGGGTAGTGGAATCCCAAGGAACCAGCCCCTTCCTGCGGCACAAGACTATCCTCGGTTTCAACCAGGGCATCTCGTTTCTGTGCCACTGTGCCCACGGCTCCCAGCCGCCGGCCTGGACCGGTTCAAAGACGCTTTTCTCCTACGTTGACGTTGATTCGCTGCTGAACGCCGATGCACTACCAATCGTACTCGACCGGGGTTGAACCGACGGGTATTTCGACAATCCCAGTTGGGATTGCATCTCTGAGTACCTGATTGAATCGGGCAAGGGCGGCGCTGTTGCCGCGGTCGCATACAATCCGTGCGGCGTCAATAGCACAAGCCAGATTCTGTTCAAGGAAGTGCTGGACAACGTCTTCGTCCGCGGCGAACGTTGCCTAGGCCGCGCCGTGTTTGCAGCCCGGTGTTCAGTCATTGCCCGGTATCCGACCAACGATAACCTCTACGGTCCGGCTGTGCTGTGGACAACATTCGGCGACCCGGCCCTGCGCATTCGACACCGTGGTCTTACTGGAATCTTGGAGCGTTCGACCGTGAACACCCAGTCCGGCCTTGAAATCCGGCCCAACCCGGCGCGTACCGTCTTCGCGGTTGACTATTCCGTACCCGTCACCGGCTGGGTAAGTCTCGACCTGTACCACGAATCTGGCGCGCTCGTGCGTAGACTTGAGTCCGCCTCAGCCCGCCGGGGCACTTTCAGGATTTGGGTCCCGTGCTCGGACCTGAACCCGGGCATTTACTTCGTGAAACTCCAATCCGGTCCAGCAAGCCACACGCGCCGGTTCGCGGTTGTGCGCTGAAAGCCCGGTAGTGTCAATTCTTTTGTGTAACTTCCCACTGGCATTTTACGCTGCCGGCTTTCTTACCTTGGACTTGGCTCGAGAGCGACACTTGCGCCCACAGCGCTGCTCCCACCGT
>JBDRUN010000035.1 GCA_039801365.1 candidate division WOR-3 bacterium | reverse complement strand
GGCAAAATGGCGTTGCTTGCCATCTCCGATAACGACCTCAATCCGGCACAGCGGAGTAGAAACCCCGAGCTTGATAGCCTCGGCCGCCTCATCACACTGGACGATAACGACCTCAATCCGGCACAGCGGAGTAGAAACACGAAGAGTGAAAGAATCCGACTGTTGGCCGTCGTTGATAACGACCTCAATCCGGCACAGCGGAGTAGAAACACCAATGGTTGGACTAGAAACGAGATCTTCGTTAGTTTGGATAACGACCTCAATCCGGCACAGCGGAGTAGAAACGCCGCAGCGGGCGACTTGCAGCGTGCCTTGACCGTCCAGATAACGACCTCAATCCGGCACAGCGGAGTAGAAACTTGTGGCGCGCAGCCGCAACATCACCAGTAGATACTGGATAACGACCTCAATCCGGCACAGCGGAGTAGAAACTCGGTACCAGCAGCCAAGTAGCCGCGGACAGAATCATGATAACGACCTCAATCCGGCACAGCGGAGTAGAAACGAATACGGCACGTTTGAGCCGTCCCTCGCAGACATGATAACGACCTCAATCCGGCACAGCGGAGTAGAAACTGGTGTGGTTGAGGCTGGGGCTGGGGTTGCGGTGGCTGATAACGACCTCAATCCGGCACAGCGGAGTAGAAACCCATTCGGCGGGGGTTTTGGGGGAGCTCCCTGCCCCGATAACGACCTCAATCCGGCACAGCGGAGATACGAGTGACAGGTGACAGGCGACAAGTGACAGGTGACAGGCGACAGGGATAGGGAAGGGGGTGACAGGTGATACGATACGGGTACCAGACAGAAAGGAGGAACACGGTGTCAGGACATCTTTATGGTCGCATCTGCGACCCGAGTACGCTCTTTCGCGCCTGGTCTGCTGTGAAGGCCAATGCCGGCGTGGCCGGTGCGGATGAGGTATCACTTGGCGCGTTTGAGCAGAGTTTGAACCAGAACTTAGCTGGCCTTTCCCGGTCGCTCTTGAATCAAAGCTACGTGCCCGAGCCGACAAAGGCGGTGATGATTCCGAAGTCGGATGGCACGAAGCGACGTCTTTGCGTTCCGTCGGTGAAAGACCGGGTGGTGCAGCAGGCGGCCCGGATGGTTCTTGAGCCCTTGTTCGAGAACCGGTTTCTTGCGTGCAGTTTCGGGTATCGGCCCGGGATGGGGCCGCTTCGGGCAGTCGGCAGGGTGGAAACACTGCTTCACGACGGTCGCCTCTGGGTTGCCGGAGCCGACATTGACGACTTCTTCGACTCGATTAGCCACACGATTCTGCTTAGGCTCGTGGCCGAGCGGGTCTGGGAGAAACCGGTGCTGAGGCTCATAGAACTCTGGCTTCGGACCGGCTCGGTACACATGGGCAACTGGCGCGAGAATCCCGAAGGTGTGCCCCAAGGCGGTGTGATTTCGCCCCTGCTCTCCAACATCTACCTTCATCCGTTTGATATGGAAATGACCCGTCGCGGGTATGGTCTTGTGCGCTATGCCGACGACTATCTGTTCCTTGAGCCAGAGCGGAACCGGGCAGTTCACGCGGCCCGCGAAGCGGCTGGATTCCTCGCGCGCGAGTTGTTGCTCAAGACCGAGGCACCGGAAGTGACACACGCGGGCGAGGGGTTTGTCTTCCTTGGCTTCCTTTTTCAGGGCGGGAAGAAAACTATAGCCCCGGGTAAGCTGGAGCGGATGAAGCAGAAGGTGACCGAGGTGGTGAGAAGTGCAAAGACCATTCCGGACACCGTGAGCCGGCTCAATCTGCTGCTTGCCGGCTGGCGGAACTACTATGGCGCAGGCGATACCGAGGAGCAGTTGCGACTCATCGAAACCGTGGTGTTCCGAGAGCTTGGCACCAGACTAAAGACCCTGCCGGGTGACAGCCGGGCCGGAACCCGGCAATGCTTGGAAAGACTAGAGTTTCTGCTTCCCAAGTCTCAAGCAGGTCGGGTGAAGTTCATTAGTCTGCTGTTTGCGTCTGCCGTGTCCGTGCCTGGTCGTACAGAAAGCACGTCACCGCCAGAGCCTGCACAGGCCGTGAAGACAAGGCGTCGTCAGTATGAGCGGCTGGCAGAAGAAGAGTCGGTGTTGGTGGTGGACCGACCAGGGTCTTTTGTCGGCAAGACAAGTAGGCGCGTGGTTGTGCGCGAACGGGGCCGCCGCATGCGGGAGTTGCCTCTGTTTCGGTTGCGGAACATCATCATCGAATCTAATGGGGTGGGCGTTTCCAGCGACCTGGTCCGGTTCTGCTCAGGCCAGGGCGTAACTATCAGTTTCCAGGACGAACGTGGCCGACCCTGCGCCTTCCTGGTTGGGGCTGACCGGGCCGCCTATCCATTGACCATCGCCCAGCTCGAGACGCAGAAGTCGGAGCGCGGGAACTATTTGGCGCGCGCCTTCGTTGAAGGGAAGGTTACGAATCAGATGAATCTCCTGCGCTACTATGCCAAGTATCGAGGCCGGGCCGAGTCGGAGTTCCGACAGGAGATACCCGCCGCGGTCGAGAAGCTGGCCGGACTACTGGAGCAACTGGCCGGTCTGGAATCGGACGAGCGGTTCGGCGGCCAGCTCTTTGCACTCGAGGGGCAGGCCGGAGGAATCTATTGGGGTCTGGTCAAGTCCCTGCTTGCATCGGATGCCTGCTTTGAGCGCCGGGAAAAGAAGGGAGCCACCGACCTTGTGAACTCGCTCCTGAACTACGGATACGGGATACTCTACTCGTTGATGCACCGGCTGTTGGTCCTTGCCGGGCTGAACCCTTGTGTCGGCTTCATCCATCGCGGTCCCGCGGACCGGTCCAACCTGCTGTTTGACGTGGTAGAGGAGTTTCGCCAGCCGGTCGTTGACCGGGCGGTCATCCGGCTCCTGCGCAAGAAGGCGCGGCTGGGGATGGACGGAGTGCTGCTTGACCAACATACCAGGCATCGCCTGGTGACCGCCGTGATGGACAACCTGGGTTCTCCAGTATATTACCGCGGAGGCCGGTCGAGTCTGCGGAATGCGATGGAAGGACAGGTTCAGCGTCTGGTTGGCTTCATCAAGGGCAGGGAGCAATACCGGCCATTCATTTTTCACTGATGTGGTAGCTTGTCACTTATTACCTGTGAGGAGATATGGTTGTCGTTGTGAGTTACGACATCGTTGGCGACCGACGCCGGGTCCGGATCTGCAACAAGCTGAAGGACTATGGCCGACGCGTGCAGTACAGCGTGTTCGAATGCAATCTGGACGAACGCAGGCTGGCCGAGCTTGCGGCCGAACTCTCTGCTCTGCTCAACGTAAGGCAGGACAGCATTCGGTTCTACCGGCTCTGCGAACGGTGCGCCGCTAGGGTTGAAGTCAGAGGCCATCCTGCCGGTCCTTGACAGGTATCCGTTGGGAACTAGTATGGATGGAGGCAAAGGATGACGGGTGGAGAGAGTCCCTTCGCCCAATGACTAGTCACTTGGAGATGTTGTTCCTAGGACAATTTGGAGCAAGTACGAAGTGACAAGAAACAAGTGACAGGCGACCGGCGACAAGTGAAAAGAGACAGGATAGAATCCGGTATTTTTTTTTGAGTGATACGAAGACCGTAACAAGAAAGAGAGGGAAGGGAAAGGATGTTCACCGACGGACTGTTTCCTGATAAGGATATGGATTCAAACAACCGCGATAGGTACTATCCGACTCGTGAACTGCCTGAGGATTCGATTTTCCGGCGCGTGGGCGAGGATTTGACTTTCAGGGTGAAGAACAATCCGCCCGGAGATTTCTCGGCCCGTGAGCCGGAAATGCGTCAATTGGTGCGTATCCTTGGCCGGCGAGCTAAGGCGAATCCGATGATTCTTGGAGACGCGGGGGTGGGCAAGACATTCCTGGTGAAGTGTCTCGCCTGGAAGATCGTAAACAGAGACGTGCCAGAGTGGCTTCTGGGACGGAAGGTAATCAGGACCAGTTTCTATGATGTGCAGGCCGGTGTGCCGGGTACATACTGGGAGTGGGGAGCGTATTCAAAGTTGCTGAAAGAGTTGCTGGAAGCAGCCAGCAAGGAACCGGTCGTACTGTTCATTGATGAGATACATCAGATTTTCGGACATCCGCACAGCGCAAACATCCTGAAGCCCTACATTGCGGAGAATCGGGTGAGGCTTATCGGTGCAACAACGACCGAGGAGTTTCACCGTTTCGTTAGTCGAGACGAGGCGGTCAGGCGCCGGTTTCAGGAGGTGAGCATAGCTGAGCCGGAGGGAGAGAATCTTAGGCATATTGTGCGGGCAGAGTTAGAGGACTTGCAGAAGTACTACGGGGCTAGCGCCAAGCCGGGGCTGGTTGAGTATGCAATCAGGTTGTCAAATGAGTATTTGCCTTTCCGAAGGCAGCCGGATAAGACGATTGACCTTCTGGAGCAGGCTTTCACAGAGTGCCGAATGGCTGACAAGAAGACTTGTGATGCGGCGAACTTGAGGGTCGCACTGGCTGAAATTACCGGGATTCCGGATGAGACGATTGCACAAGAGCAGGAGAGGACCAAGGGACTGGAGCGGGCCCTGAATGCGAGGGTGCTGGGTCAGAAGGAGGCGATTGCCGCCATATGTAGCCGTCTGGCCGTGACGCGTGCACGGGTACAGGTGAATCCGGAGCGTCCGCTTGGCGTATTCTTGATTGCCGGGCCGAGCGGGGTGGGCAAGACCGAGCTGGCCAAGGCCCTGGCCCTGCACTATACCGGTAGTGAGGACAATCTTGTGCGGTTTGATATGTCGGCACATCAGACATTGGTGTCGCTTTTGGGCCGGCCCGGACCGCCCAGTGCCGAGAATCCGGAGCTCCTTGCTCCCTTGACACTGCAGATGCGCAGGCATCCGTTCTGCGTGCTGCTTCTGGATGAGTTTGAGAAAGCAGCACCGGAGGTTAGGTTGGCTTTTCTGCAGGTTTTTGACTACGGCAAGCTGGAGGACCTTCAGGGTAACGCGCTGTATTTCAGCGGCACTATCGTGCTGATGACTTGTAATGTCGGGTTTACTGATGAAGGAGTTAGGGTGTCCGGGTTCGGGCCCGACACAACGACCACATGGAGCAACATCCGACGCGATGTGATAAGAGCAGTGGAGAAGGAGTTTCCCAGGGAGTTCCTGGGACGAGTGGATGAGATACTGGTGTTCAAGCCGCTGACGACGACCGTGATGGATGGATTCATTTCGCAGAAGCTTAGCCGGTTGAGTACGCTGCTGGGCAAGCGTATCACTTTGAGTCAGGAGGCTATTGACCTGATCCGTAACCAGGGTTTTTCAAGGGAGTACGGAGCCCGGCCTTTGAACCGGGCGATAGATGCCGTTGTAGGCAAAGCTCTGGCTGAGTTGAAGGTGAACTATCCTTCAGAATGGGAGAGGGCGAGAGCGGTTGAGGTAATTTTGCGGGACGGTGCACCAGTTGCCCAAGTGAAGGGGTGACTGTGGCACGGTTGATTGTTGACCCGGACAAGAAACACCTAATAGAACGGGCGTGCCAGCGGCGCCGGCTGAGCAAAGAGCAGGCGGATAAGGTAATTCAGAAGCTCGTACAGACTGTTTCCGAGCAAGCACCGGATGACTGGCGGTTCACTACAAGCCCGGTGGCAAAGTTCATCATCGCGTATGAGCCCGGCGGGCCGGATTGCCGTTTTATCGGCCGAACGTACCGGGACCATAATGGCCGCGGTTCAGCGCTGGTGCAGAGGCTCAAGGCAGAAACAGTGAGCGAGCTGGAGCTGCAGGTGGCGCGAGATGAGTATCGCTCTCTACTAGAAGACCCGGAGTGCGACATATTCCACGAGCTAAAGACGTGCTATGAGCCAAAGCAGGATTTGTCGGACGAGAAGCAATTCTTCGAGGGGATGAAGCTACTGGTGCCACACGTGGTACCGATGCAGGCAAAACAGGTGGCACAGAGGCCTAATGCCATTGTGGATAAGGGGGAGCTCTGGGTTAGACAGGGAGAGTTTGCGAATGTTGCGGATGAGGTTTCGGGCAACCGGTGGGACCGGTTGCTGTTCGTCCGGTTGACGAAGAACGGGCTAGACCCGAGCCGGCAGAGGGTGTACAAGATTGACTGTCAGGGTACACTCAGGCTGGAACAGGAGCAGGAGTATGAGGACGTGGTTCCAGTACCCAGGCTGAGGCCGGCCGGTGCGCTTCGCAGTCAGGGTTACTGGATGGTGCCGACCTATGTTGATGCGGTGTTCATTGACCTCACATACGCGCACGGGAATTGGGCGGGTGATGGAGAGGAGTATCGGCTGGACGCGGGTGGGATGCTTCTGCTGGCAAGGCTGGAGGCGCTTTTCCGGCCGTTCAGGCCGAAGAAGCCGTATGAGAGCGCCCGGCACTGAGGAACACAAGGTCAGAGCGTAGAACCGAAGGACAGCGAGGGTAAGCAGAGAACAGGGAGTAGTTTGGGGTCGGGTCAGTTCAGACCGGGGACAGGGTGGGTTTTTCCAGATGGTGGCGGAGGAGGGAGTAGAGGTATGTGCGGTGCTCAAGTTCCAGAGTCTGACGGCGGCGACGTTCAATAAGCGAGGAAGGGTCTTTGCCAAGGCGCACAAGGGCCAGATTTGAGTCAGCGTAGCCGTTGACCAGCCGGTAGAGCTGGATTCTTGCACCGACCCAGGAAAGGGGCAGGTCCAGACTACGATGGAGTCGCCGGGCCGGTATGTGGCCGGTGCGCTCTACCTGGCGATGGAGGAAGCCTTCCGGCAGAACAATGAGCATGGCGTGAACGTCGGCTTCGAGTTCGATTTCCGCACAGTAGCGTTTCTGGAGCATTCTTGAGCCAAGGCTCATTGTCTCGCAGAAGCCGCATACCGCAAAGCTGGGTCGGCGGAGATGGTCGAGCATGACGTGTCCAAGTTCGTGGGCAAGGGAGGTGAGCCGTTCTCCGGGCCGGGTAAGTTCGCGATCGAGCAGGATGAAGGGAACGTCCTGGACGAGTATGCTTGCGGCCCGAGCCCGGGTGCCAGCCAGACTTTCGTCAAGAATTAGTTCGATGCCGTTCTGCCGGCAGTACAAGGCAAGCGAATCGAAGTCGTGATGGCGTTCGCTGGTGCAGATGTCAGCGAAGTCGGTTTTGACGCGAGCCACTGTCTGACGGCAGATCTCGATGCCGCGGGTAAGCGCATCAGACATCTTACTATGCCCCGGTTCGGGTGTCCGGTTCGTTTCTGCCGCGGGCTTTCATCTCAAGCCTGCGTCTGAGCAGTCTGGCGTAGAGCTGTCGGAACGCACGCCGGTCTGCTTCGGTGGGAGACAGGTTGTTCAGTCGCTCGAAGTAGGCGGTCTGGAGGTCAGTGTAGGCCTGTTCGGTCTCGCCGAACAGGAAGAACAGAGTCCATTTCAGGTAGCGCTCGAGTTTGTCGAGCTGGGCCGGAGTGGGCCAGTCGCCTTGTTCGAGCCGTTCGATTTCCTGCTGGGTCATTTGGGCGCGTTCGGCCAGTCTGCGACGGGCAATGTCCCAGGTGCAGTTGAGCCGGCGGCGCAGGCGCTGGACCATGTGGGAGATGATGAGCGATGGCCGGTGGAGCGGTCGAGAGACAGCGCGGGACCGGAATGGGATTTCGACTCGTTGGCGAGTGCGACCAGCGGCTCTTTCTTGCTGCATCAGTTCGCGGATGCACTGTTGTTCACGGCGGCGCTCGAGTCCAGACTGGAACCTGTGCCAGACGCGACCGGAGACCTCCGGCGGTACCAGTTCCAGCGCCTGGACGAGGTTGAAGAACCTCTGGCACCAGTCCGGAACTATCGCCACGTTCGCAAGGCAGGGAGCCAGGGTTGTAAGAGCTGTCTCCTCGTCTTTGCCCATGGCGATGAGGGTAGCCTCCGGCTCTTTTTCACTGCCGAGCGCAAGCACCTCGATGAGGTCCTTGGCGTTTGCCTCGGCGCTGCCCCGGATAACCCGGACGTCGGAGACAAACCGGCGGGCCAGGACCACGAAGTCCGCCACCTGACGGCTGTCCCAGGTGCCGGTGATTCTTATTACTTTTTCAGGCATCGTTCCGGTCCCGGTACATTCCGAGACGGGCGGTGAGAACTTTGCGACCACGAGTGATGAGCTTCTTGACCGAGTCAATGGTCGTGTCCATCACCTGGGCGATTTCTTCGATACGCATCTCGTCCGCAAAGCGGAGATGGCAGGCATCACGGTATCGGTCGGGTAAACGATAGATTTCTGCGACAAGGTTCAGCCAGGCTTCCCGGCCCTCGAGAAGCACGGGGGGAGAGCGGCCGAGAGCAGGAACTAGGGCGGGGTCGTCGAGTTTGTCAAGGTCGGTATCAGTGATGTCAAGCCTGGCCTTGCGGGCATATTTGTTTATCCAGTGGCGGGCGATGGTGTAAATCCAGGTTGAGAGCGTACAGCGCCACTGAAACCGTTCCAGTTGGACTAGTACGTCACGCAGGGCCTCGGACGCGCAGTCCTCAGCTTCGGGCCGGGACCCGAGTCGCAGGAAAGCAAGGTAGATGATGCCGGTGTTGAAGCGGTTGAAGAGGTCCTTCTGAGCCTTGTTGCGCACAGCCGGGTCTTCGGACAGACACTGGGAGACAAGTAAGCGGTCTTCCTGTTCGCGGACATAGGGTGGCCGGGTGCGTGCTTTTTCTTGGTCTGACACGGTGTTATATGCTATCAGAGCCATGGGATGTTTCAATGCGGCCTTTGACATCAGAGCTGCAGGGGGAGCCGCAAGAACGGGAAACCGACGATGCCGGATTCCAGCATGCAGAGAATGGTGCGGACACGGGCTGCAAGGGGCACGGACCAGACGGACGGTGCGAAATACCAGATGCTAGATTCCAGATTTCAGGTACAAGAATGCACAACCACGAGGCGGACAGGGGCATGACGTGATGTTCAGGACAGCGGTGAGAACACAGAGCGTCAGGGAAACATGAGGAGGATTGCCAGAAGCGGCGGTTCCTTCGCCTAGGCAATGTGCGGTGCTTCATTGTCTGTTCTTGCCTGATTGCCGCTTCGGACTGAAGTCGGTGAGTCGAGGCTTTCCAGGACTTTGAGCCGAACCCGGATCAGAACTTCCGGGTCAAGACCGCGAGATGTCCAACGCTGTTCTAATAGAGCGATTTCAGACGATGAGAGTCTGCCCCGATTCCGGCGCCAGAGTGCATACACCTGCCGACCGTAAGTGGCATACCAGAATCGGGTGAGAGGTGGGACGTTTGCCAGGATAACCAAGCCACGTACGATTTCGTCTATGGACGCAAGAATACGAGCCTGGGCTTCGTATCGTCCTACCATTTGCGGGTTCTTTTCTTCGAGCAGGAGATAGACCCGGCTCGGGTCGGTTTTTGCCCGGTATCGGTGTGTCGCGCGGACGGCCTTTTCCTGCGCTGGTCTGTTGCCGCTTGCATCAGCGGTCGAGTCTTGTTTGTGTTTCATAGTCCATCTAGATAGTACCATCCGGAGTTAGAAAAGTGCCAATCGTCACAGTAGATTGAAAGTGCGTCAGTTGAGCTATTGGCGATGCTTTTTCCCGGCTTGTTCCCGGGTCGGCTGGGGGAGCTGTTCCGGTGTCAGTTTTCCGGATTCTGTGTCGGCACGATTCAGGAGGGGGGTAGTCGAGTACAGCTAGACGCACCGGGCACGTTTCTGGCCGGTTGGCAGGGTAGTATGGGACAGAAGTGCTAAGAGACATCGTTAGACGATGGGCTGGAGAAAGGTTCTGACTACTGAGTTGAGACGAGCCACCGATGGTAAGTGGAATCGGCGTTGCCAGAATGGGTTGGATACCGTAACGGCATCCTGACAGCCACCTGGCTGACGAGTAAGCCTGCCTGGCCCGTTGTGTCCTTTGGTGTCGTGCTGGTGTTGCTCCTGCTTGTTTCACCTTTCGCTTGTTGGGTGGATGCGTGTGTTGATGGCAGATTGTGCTGGCGCATTTTGAGCTTGAATCAAGATTGACTTGCTCTGCGGCTTGGTGCTTTCTCGCGGTCATGGTGTGTGTGGCCGGCGCGTAAGCAAGTGGCCGAGCGCGAAAAGGGGAAGGTAGGGCAGAAAGCCGAAGTTGGTCAGGTTGCCAACCGGAAACAGTGAGCAGCAAGCGCAGGGGATTGGCAGGTAGGTATAGGTATAGGGTGAGTAGCAGAGTAGAGGTTCTGAAGTTGCGGGCGAAGTCATTGCCCCCTTGCCTAAGTCTTTGAGGTCAAGAGCCTAAGAGCGTATCACTTGCTACTGGGAGAAGACGACACCGGGGACATAATGTTTTTCTTGACAAGCCAGAGTGGGGGGATATATTGGCCGCGTGTGGAAAAGTGGTAGATAGTGGTGGATAATGAAAGTGTCGTTTAGAAATGGTGAATAATCTTTTCCTCGGAGAGTTCCGGTTCTCCGTTGACGCGAAAGGCAGGGTGCAGGTCCCGGTCTCCTATAGGGAGCGTCTTTCTCCAGAATCGGATAGGACGTTCGTATTGCAAAGAGGTCGTGACAGAACAATCGAAGTCCACCCCCTGTCCGAATGGCGAGAATACTGGGACCGCACCCTGCAGAATCTGCCCAAGTATCAGGACCGAGCGCGTAAGGTGCGTCGGCTAGCTTTGGCAAGCGCAGCCGAGGTGCAGATGGATAGTCAGTATCGGCTGTTGATTCCGAAGCATCTGCTGGAGTGGGCCGGCATCAGTAGTGAGGCGGTTCTGGCCGGTGCTGGTGAGTATTTCGAGATATGGGAGCCGGGTCGCTATGACCAGTTCACCGAGGAGGCGCGGCAGACGCTTGATGAGGACCTGGCCGAGCTGGAGCGACACGGCTGGGGGATTGAGACAGGTCCGGCCGAGCCCAGGAGTCAGCGTGCGGAAGGCAGAGTTCAGCAGTCGGATGCCCGACCGAGTGAACACAGAAGTTAGATGCCAGACGGTAGATTTTGGAAGCGGCTGACAGTAGAGAGTAGAACGCAGAAGGCAGATGACGACAGACCGAGCAGCGGTGTTTCACCAGCCGGTACTGGTCAATGAAGTACTTGAATACCTTGCGCCGCGAGCGGGAACGATTGTTGATGCCTGCGTGGGCGGAGCCGGCCACGCACGGCAGATACTCGCGGTATTAGGGTCCGGCAGGCTTCTGGGTCTTGACCTGGACCCAGAGGCCCTGGCCGAAGCAAGAAGGCAACTGGATAGTTACGAAAATGTGGAGCTCGTGCAGGCGAACTACGCCGATATGGTAGCTATTGTGAAAAGGCTGAACCTGGAGCCGGTGCGGGGCGTGCTGTTTGATTTTGGAGTTTCCTATCATCAGTTGCGTACTGCCAGCCGGGGTTTCAGTTTCGAGCTGGATGGTCCCTTGGATATGAGATTCGACCAGTCCGCATCACTGCCTCCTGCGCTCGCGCTGGTGCGCCGGGCAAGCCCGAAGGAAATTGCGGCTTGGCTTGAGGAGTACGGCCAGGAGCGGTTTGCCAAGCGGATTGCCCGGCGCATCAGCGCTTTCCGTGGCCGGCTACATACGACCCGAGACTTGGCCGACTGCGTGCGGGCAAGCGTACCTGGCAAGATGTGGCGCAAGAGTCTGGCCCGGGTCTTTCAGGCCGTCCGCGTCCGGGTCAATAACGAGCTTGAGAATGTAAGGAATGGTCTGGCCGCAGCGTTGAACCTGCTCGAACCGGGCGGCCGACTCGTGGCGATATCGTATCACTCGCTTGAGGACCGCGAGGTCAAGACCGCACTGCGCGAAGCCGAGCGCGACGGCCGGGCTAGAATTCTGACCCCGAAGCCGGTGCGACCGAGCGAGAGCGAAGTCAGAGCCAATCCGCAGTCAAGGTCAGCAAGGCTAAGGGCAGCAGAACGACTGTGAATCGCAGACTGGTCAGAGGGTGTAAGTGGTCCGAATCGAAACAGAGTGAGAGACATGAGGACGCTTATTAGAATCGGCATCGTCTGGTTTCTCTGCATGCTGGCGCTTGCATATCTCGGACTTCATAATCGAAGCCTGAGGTTGACCCGGTTGCTGAGCACTTGCGAGGGCCGTCACCGCCATTTGCTTGAGCAGCGCGACAGCCTGGCGGTGCTGGTCATGCGGCTTGAGAGCTTTTCGCGGCTGGAGTCGCTCTGGGTTGCAAGTGGTCGGCCACGGTACTCTGCCCAGGAGGACGCGATAGCCGTAACCGAGCCGGACACCGGGCCGGTCATCGTGGCGCAAGCCGCCAGTAGAGGGGAAGCGAGGCAGTAAGGACGTGAGACAGTACGCGAGCGCGGAAGTCCGGCGGAATCGGCTGGTGGCAGGTGCGCTGTTTGTGCTGGGCACCATGCTGTTGGGTCGGATGGGGTATGTGCAACTGGTGCGCGGGGCCGCATACCGGGTAAAGGCCGCCAGCCTGCACATTGACTCGCTGCGACTTGCACCGGAGCGGGGCCGGATACTTGATTGCTGGGGCCGACCGCTGACCTTGAATCAGACCGCGTGTCTTGTTTACGTGTGGCCGAGAAAGGTGAGGAACCTAGACTCCTTGGCCGACATCCTCGCTTCGGCCGGACTCGGCACAAAGGAGGAGGTGCGACAGGAGATAGCGGAGCATGAGAAGATGTTCTGCTTTCCGAAACGGCTGGAGCAGCCGGCGGCTGATGCATTATGGCGCCGCATCGTGAAGTGTCGGTTCGGTAACTGCACCGAGGTCGAAGCTGAAACCCACCGCTGGTATCCTTTTGGCCCGAGCTGCAGTAACGTCGTCGGTTTCGTCGGCGAAGACGGCGGACTGGCTGGGCTGGAGGCCTGGTACGATTCAGTCCTGTCTGGCCAGCCAGGCTGGGTGCTGATGCAGCGCGAGGGGCTTGGTCTGGAGCTACCGTATCCGAGCTATCCGAGGGTCGAGCCGGTTCCGGGCGCGGACATTACGCTTACGCTTGACCTTGACGTCCAGGAGCTGTGTTACCGGGCACTTGCTGCCGGACTAGAGCGTACCGGAGCGAAGCACGGGTCCGCGGTCGTGTTGGACGCACAGGACGGCGCAGTTCTGGCACTGGCGAGTTGTCCGAGCTATGACCCGGCCCGGTTCAGGGATTTTCCGGCAAGCCGGTACAAGTGCGCACCGGTGTGCGATGAGTTCGAGCCAGGTTCGTCATTCAAGATTGTGGTGTGCGCGGCAGCACTTGAGAGTCCGCAGGCCGAGGAGTTTGTCCGGGACCGCTACGATGTGTCGGCTGGTGCCATCGAGGTGTCGGGCTACCGGATTTCAGACGCTCATAACCACGGGGTACTGGATTTTGACGGGTTGTTCACGCAGTCTTCAAATCCGGGGTGTGCGATGCTCGCGCTCCGGCTCGACCGTACGCACTTCTACCTTACCGCCAAGGCCCTGGGGTTCGGTGAACCAGTCGGCATCGGGCTGCCAGGCGAGGCAACCGGTCGTATGGACAAGCCGGCAAAGCTAACCGCGCTGCGGATTGCGAACAACGCGTTCGGTCAGGGAGTGACCGTAACGCTATTGCAGCTTGCTGCTGCATATCTGTGCATTGCGAACAACGGTCGCTATGTCCGACCCTACCTGGTGCGATCGGTTCGCTCCGGCAACCGGGTTCTGCACCAGGCGGGTCCCAGGCCAGGCCGGCAGGTTCTTGCGCCCGCGACCTGCGCCCGGATGAAGGAAATCCTGGCCAAGGTTGTGACTGAGGGCACCGGTACGTTTGCGGCGGTGCCTGGAGTAGAGGTGTGCGGCAAGACCGGTACCGCACAGAAGGTCGAGCCGGGCGGCGGTTATTCAGATACGCGCTCGATGATGTCGTTTGTCGGGTTTCTGCCCCGCGAGCCGGCGCGGTACGTGATTGCCGTGTTGCTGGATGAGCCCAATCACCGGTTTGCCAGTACCTCGGCCGGACCGGTGTTCCGAGAAATCGGTGAGCAACTGCTTCTGCTGGAGAAGGTACGCAGGGCGAGAATGGCCGCGGGCCAGTTCCCGGTTGCGGGCCGCACCGAACCCGGGATGCGGATTGCAGGGAAATGAGAAAGCGACTTGAGGAGCTTGTGCTGGGTATGCCATGTACGATTCACGGCAACCCCAAAGTTGAAATCAAGGGTATCGCGTATCACTCGGGCCAGGTCAAACCGGGTTACCTGTTCGTTGCGGTTGAAGGATTCCGGGTCGCAGGCAGTCAGTTCATTGATGAGGCGATGAACCGTGGAGCGGTGGCGGTTGCGACAACGGACTTTTCCCGCGTTCGCCGGGGCTGGGTTACTACCGTGCTGACCAAGACGCCCAGACGGTTTCTGGCCCAGGTGTCCAACCGGTTCTATGACTTTCCTTCGCGCAAGCTGGACCTTGTGGGCGTTACCGGTACTAATGGCAAGACTACGACGACCTTTCTGGTTCGCGCGATGGCAAGACAGAGCGGCATCGAGCCAGGGTTCATCGGCACGATTGAGTACTCGGACGGAGTTGAGTACCGCAAGGCCGGCCACACCACGCCTGAGAGTCTGGACCTGGTTGAGCTTCTGGCCCGGATGGCGGACAACAAAGTTCCGCTTTGTGTTGCTGAGGTGTCGTCACACGCGCTTGAGCTGGACCGGGTCTATGACCTCGATTTCAAGGTCGCCGCATTCACGAATCTGACACAGGACCATCTGGACTTTCATAAGACAATGCGGGCGTACCAGGAAGCTAAGATGAAGTTGTTCGAGGGGCTGAGGCCGACAAGCTTCGTCGTGACGAACCAGGACGATGTGATGGGTCGGGAAATCGCAGCCAAAGCCAGGGCCAGAGTTATTCGCTACGGTACGAGGCCGGACCTGGAGCCAGTGCCTGAGATTGTCGGCAAGGTGACTGTAGTCAGGCCGGACGGTCTGGCAACCGAAGTTTCAGTCCAGGGCAAGGCAGTGCCGGTACGACTAAAGTTAGTGGGGCGGTACAACCTGGCCAATCTTCTGGCCGCGTTCGGTATCGGTACGGCCCTGGGTTGGAGCCCGGAAGTAATGGCAGCCGGCGCTGAGTCGCTTGAGAACGTGCCGGGCCGGCTGGAGCGGATCGAGACCGGCCGCGGGTTTCAGGTCTATGTTGACTATGCCCATACACCGGATGCACTGGTGCGTGTGCTGGAAACCGTGCGTGAGTTCACGAGCGGTCGGGTGATATGTGTGTTCGGGTGTGGCGGAGACCGGGACCAGGCCAAAAGGCCGTTGATGGGCCGGGCGGTCGCCGGGCTTGCGGACCTTGCCATTGTTACTTCGGACAACCCGCGTTCTGAGCCGGCCGAGGTGATTATCAGGGACATTGTCAAGGGCATGAACTCAGGTGAGCACATCGTCGAGCCGGACCGCAGGGAGGCGATTCGGCAGGCACTGGCTGCGGCCCGGCCGGGCGATTCGGTTATCGTTGCCGGCAAGGGACACGAGGAATACCAGCTAGTGGGGGAGGAGCGACGACCGTTTGATGATCGGAAGGTGACGAAGGAGCTTCTGGCAGAACTCGGATGAAGGTGAAGGATAGATTGCCGATTGCAGAGGTCAGCAACACGGACAGCGGGGGGGGTGTCTGATGCTGTACCGACTGCTCTGGCCGTTGCGCGATATTTTCGGGCCGCTGAACCTGTTTCGTTACATTACGTTCCGAGCCGCTGCGGCCGGCTCGGTTGCCATCGTGCTGACACTCTTGCTCGGGCCGTTGCTCATCCGGCTGGTGCGGCGGCTGCAGATTGGACAGAATGTGAGGGAGGAAGTGCCGGAGCGGCACCGGCAGAAGGCCGGCACGCCGACGATGGGTGGTGTGTTGATGCTTGTGGCCGGGCTGGCCGGCATTCTGTTGTTTGCCGACCTTGGAAATCGGTTTGTCCAGCTCGGCATTTTGGTGCTGGTCTGGCTAGGACTGCTTGGACTCTGGGATGACTTCGTCAAGGTCAGGCTCGGCCGGCCACGCGGTATCAATAAGATGACCAAGCTCGTGGCTCAGTTCCTGCTGGCGAGCCTGGTCGGATTGGTTCTCTACTTCGCGCCCCTGGACCCGGCAATCCGGTCCAAGACCAATTTTCTCCTGTTCAAGAACATCACTTTGGACTTCGGGTGGTTCTACATTCCTTTTGTCATGTTTGTCCTTGTCCTGGGATCAAACGCCGTAAACCTTGCCGACGGACTCGATGGTCTGGCCGCCGGGCTCCTGATCGTGGCGCTGGGCAGTGTTGCGATGCTCTGCTACGTCTCAGGGCATGGCAAGATTGCTGCCTACTTGAACATCATGTTCGTAAACGGCTCAGGCGAGATGGCGGTGTACTGTCTGGCGCTGCTTGGTGCCTGTCTTGGGTTTCTGTGGTACAACTGTCACCCGGCCCAAATATTCATGGGCGACACCGGTTCGCTGCCGCTTGGCGGAGCCCTAGCCCTGGCCGGGGTCGTGGCCAAGCACGAGCTGCTGCTCCCTTTGGTCGGCGGTGTGTTTGTGTTGGAGACGGTCTCGGTAATACTGCAGGTCGCCTGTTTCCGGCTGGGCCGGGGCAAGCGGCTTTTCCGCATGGCTCCGCTGCACCATCATTACGAGCTTTCCGGCTGGACCGAGACCCAGGTGGTGACAAGGTTCATGATTCTTTCGGTACTGTTCGGTCTGATGGCGCTGGCATCACTGAAGATAAGATGAGAGAGAAGAGAGTTCGAGGGTTAGAGGGGTCAGGGGGTCGAGGGTCGGCATGTGCAGCGGTGGGACAACGACTAGCTCAGAATTCAGTCCCAGTGCCGCCAACCAAGGACGAACTGGCAAGGAGCCGGGTGCTGGTGCTGGGCCTGGGTCGAGCCGGAAGCGCAATCGCCCGGTTCCTGATGAAGCTGGGGGCAGCGGTGTATGGTCATGACTCAGACCAGTCCGTCCTTGCAGGTCAAGCCGTGAAACAACTGCGGCAGGCCGGTATGGTGCTCGCACCAAAGCCCGAGGTCGTGAAGGCCGACTGGGCCGTAGTCAGTCCCGGAATCAGTGAGGACAATGAGGCAGTTGTCGAGTTGCGCCGCAGGGGAGTGCCGGTTGTTGACGAACTCGACCTTGCGAGCCAGTTCGTATCCGGGCCGATAGTGGCCGTGACCGGCTCGAACGGCAAGTCAACGACTACCGCCTTGATCGGCCACATTCTTGAGGTTGCGGGTCATCGGGTGTTTGTCGGCGGCAACCTGGCACCGGGTAGGCCGTTGTCGGCAGCACTCGATGTCGGGCCCTATGACTGGTATGTGGTTGAGGCGTCGAGTTTTCAGCTTGAGAGAGCGCAGTGGTTCGCGCCTGCAGTTGCAGTGATTCTGAATGTGTCACCAGACCATCTGGACCGGCACCGGTCACTTGCCGTCTATGCAGAATGTAAGTTTCGGATACTGGATCATCAGAGTATGTCCGACTGGGCAGTGCTGAACCACGACGATTCGGTTGTCATGAAAGCACGCGGACGTGGGAAGGCTGATCGCCGATTCTTCTCGATGCGGCGGCCGGTCTGCGGAGCATACCGGTCCGGGGGGTGGCTGTACTTTGAGGGCGAACGGATTGCTCCGGTTTCGGAAATGAAGCTGTGCGGAGCTCACAATGTCGCCAATGCGCTCGCCGCGGTGTGCGTGGCGCGGATAGTGGGAACCGGTGTCGGTGCGATAAGGCGAGGCCTGGCTGGATTTGCGGGTCTGCCACACCGGCTGGAGCGGGTGCGGGTGCTGGCCGGGGTGGAGTACGTGAACAACAGCATGTGCACAAACCCGGCCGCCGGGATAAAGTCCCTGGAAGCATTCAGACGAAAGGTTGTTCTGATAACTGGCGGCAGGGAAAAGGGGCTGCCAGTCGCCGACTACGTGCAGGCAGTGGCAAGGAGGGCAAAGCAGGTGATTCTGTGCGGAGAGAACGCACCGAAGCTTGGTCGGGCGCTGGCACGCGCCGGCTTCAAACGGTTTCAGTCAGCGGCGAGTCTGGTCGGGGCCGTGAGGGCAGCCAAGGCTATAGCTCAGGCCGGAGATGTGGTGCTTTTCTCGCCAGCGTTTGCGAGCTTTGACCAGTTCCGGGATTTTCAGGAGCGGGGAGATGCGTTTAAGAAGGAAGTCCGAAGGCTGAAGGCTTAGGGATGAGCTGCATAAGGACAGAAGAACAGTCAGTCGGCGGGTGGCTTTCCGGCAGCAGTTCGTCCCGGACTGGGAGTCTGCATGCTTAGGATTGGTCGGCGAAAAAACGCTAGGTCAGTGCGGATGGTGTGGCGCCGTGCGGGCCGGAGCAAGGCCGGACCCGACGGACTGGCCGTAACCGGACGGCAGGCCGGGCCGGTTGATCCGGTGCTCCTCTTTGTTGTCGTCACACTGGCGATGGTCGGCCTGACTGTGGTCTATGCGGCAACGTACCACGAGGGAACGGATCGAATTGAGAATCACCTGGTCCGCGCGACCATCGGACTCTTTGCACTCTTTGTCGGCATCAGGCTCAAGCATACTGTGCTTGCGGGGTGGTTCGGTTGGTTTCTGCTTGGAGTTGTTCTGGGGCTGATGGTCGTGACCGCGATTGCCGGCCGTGCGGCCGGTGTGGCGCATCGCTGGCTGCCACTCCTGAAAAAGCTTTCAATTCAACCGGCGGAAATCGCAAAGTTCGTGCTGCCGATGTGGCTGGCAGCCTATTTCGCAAGGCTGAAGGAAAAGCCGGAACGGGAGTGGAATCTGTGGCGGTCTCTGGTAAGGCCCGGACTCGTGGCACTGGGCTTTGTTGTGCTCACCGCTGCTCAGCCGGCAGTGGGAACGACGGCCATCATGGCAGCCTCGACCTTGATCATGTTCTTTCTGGTTGGAGTGAGACTGAGGTTTTTGGTACCGGTTACGCTGCTCGCCGTCGTAGCCCTGGTGGTGCTGGTGTGGCGTGTGCCTTATGCTCATGACCGCTGGCAGGAGTTCATATCAGGTAAGTGCCGACAACAGCAGCACTCGTTGATTGCCATCGGTTCGGGTGGAGTAATCGGTAAAGGCCTGGGCGAGGGTAAGCAGAAGTTCTATTTTCTATCCAAGTTGGAGACAGATTTCGCAATTGCGTCAGTGGGTGAGGAGTTCGGGTTTGCCGGTGCGCTGGTGATATTCGGGCTGTATGCTGTGTTTCTGGTGCGGGGCATGCAGGCAGGGCGCCGGAGTCCTCACCACTTCGGTCAGTATCTAGCATCAGGAATCGTCATTACGATTTTTCTGTATGCCCTGGTCCATATCGCCGTGGCGGTGGCCTGGGCACCAGTGACGGGCCAGCCACTGCCCTTCGTATCGTACGGCGGCTCCGCACTGGTGACAAACCTGTTTGCCGCCGGGGTCGTGCTGAATGTTTCGAGATATACAGGGAGGCCGGATGAGAATCATGCTGGCCGCGGGTGGGACCGGCGGCCACGTCTTTCCCGCGTTAGCGCTCGCTAGAGAGCTCATGCGGCGAGCGGTGGACGTTGTCTGGGTTGGTCGGCGTGATGGCCTTGAGGCCAACCTGGCCCGCTCGCACGGGTGTGAGTTTGAGCCGGTGCCGGCCGCGGGTCTTGTCGGGAAGAGTATTCGAGCCAGGCTGGCCTGGCCCGGAGTGTTCTCGGCTGGAGTAGTTCGTTCCATTGGGCTGGTATCCAGGTGGACGCCGGATGCGGTTGTGGCAACCGGCGGGTATGTTGCTGCTGCGCCGCTGGTTGCAGCACGGCTTGCCGGCCGACCGTTCTTTCTGCTTGAACAGAACCGAGTGCCCGGCAGGGTAACGCGGTTTTTTTCGGCTGGAGCAAGGATGTGTTTCTTCGGGTTTCCGCCAAAGGGAACGGCGGAATGCGATTTCGGCAGGCACGTCGGGACATGCGACACGAACGTGGTGGTTACCGGCAATCCGCTCCGGCCGGAGATGTCCACGCCGGCACGGCACGATGATGGTAAGACTGTGCTTGTGCTCGGTGGTAGCGGTGGAGCCAGAGCCCTAACTCTCGCCGCCCTGGATACAGCCGCAGCACTGGCGAATCTTCACTTTATCGTCTTGACCGGCCGGCGCGACTTTGAGCTCGCCCGGTCCATGAGACGTTCAAGCAACTGCGAACTGGTGGAGTTTACCGACCGACCCAGCGAACTATACGCACGGGCCACAATTGCAATTTCCCGGGCAGGCGGCATGGTACTCTCAGAACTGGTTGCCTATGGCATTCCTGCCATCCTTGTGCCCTTCCCATATGCCGCAGACCGACACCAGCATGCGAACGCAGAATACCTGGAGTCGGTTGGCGCCGCCATCAATCTGGACCAGAGCCGCCTGTCCGGGCTTACTTCACTCACCGGCGAGCTGATGAGCGACACCGGCCGCCGCCACAGGATGGAACAGGCCTGCCGTGCAGTAGCCCGGCCGGACGCAGCTTCGGTGATAGCAGAGAACATCATCAGGGCTGTCAATCAACAGGCGACAGCCAAAACCGAGGAGCTCGGATGTTCGGCCGGCTGAAGCGTGTCCACTTTGTCGGCATCGGCGGCGTCGGGATGAGCGGCATCGCGCTGGTGCTGCGGAATCTGGGGTTCGAGGTGTCCGGTTCGGACCTGCACGAGAGCGAAACGACAAGGCGGTTGGTCGAGGCTGGTGTCAGGGTTTCTGTCGGACACGCAAGGGAGAATCTGGGCGATGCCGAGGTCGTCGTGTTCTCGACCGCGGTCGGGTCCGAAAACCCTGAGCTTGTCGAGGCCCGAAACCGCGGAGTACCGCTGATCCGACGGGCCGAGATGCTTGCCGAGCTGATGCGCATGAAGTTCGCGGTCGGTGTGTCCGGTAGCCACGGCAAGACCACGGTTACCTCGATGGTGGGACATCTTCTTGAGCGAGCCGGTTTGGACCCGACGGTCGTCATTGGCGGACGGGTGATTGGAACTGCGGCTGGTGCGAGACTGGGACAGTCTGAGTATCTTGTCGCCGAGGCAGATGAGAGTGACCGGTCTTTTCTT
>JBDRUN010000034.1 GCA_039801365.1 candidate division WOR-3 bacterium | reverse complement strand
CGCTGCGCATCGAAACCACGGCGCCGGCCGGAACAAGCCATCGGCTTGGGCTGGCAACCCGGCCGCCGCTGCTCGAAGTGATGCCCAACCCGCTTACTGGCTCCTGGGCTACGGCCCGCTCAACCCTGCTCGAACCCGGTCCGGCAACGCTCAACCTCTACGACATAACCGGTCGGCCACTGCTCCGACAAACTCTGAACCATGGGTTGCAACCTGCACTCCCGCTCAACCTTGCGGCGCTCAACCCTGGTGTGTACCTACTCCGGCTGGAAGCCGGCGATACAACTGCAACCTGCAAAATCGTCAAACAACCCCGCTGAACTGGTCAACTTGACTTACTGCGAACCATCCAATATCCTTGACCAGCACCTGAAAAGGAGGTTTCCGTGCCCGTAAAGATTGCCATCAACGGCTTTGGACGCATTGGCCGGCTTGTTGCTCGGCTTGTTGCCCATGACCCGGACATACACCTTATCGGCATCAACGACATCACTGATGCTGCGACTCTTGCTCACCTACTCAAATACGACTCGGTCCACGGCCGAGCCCGGGTCGAAATCACCCATCGCGAAAGCGAAATCACCATTGCTGGCCGCACTGCCCGGGTCACAGCCGAAAAAGACCCATCCCGACTACCCTGGAAAGAACTCGAAATTGACATCGTCATCGAATCAACCGGTAGCTTCCGCTCGGCGGACAAAGCTGCGTTTCACCTCAAAGCCGGTGCCAAGAAAGTCATCATCTCGGCCCCACCCAAAGGCGAAGGCGTGAAATCACTCGTCATCGGCATCAACCACGAAACCTACGACCCGGCAACTGACCACATCATCTCCAACGCCTCCTGCACCACCAACTGCGTGGTACCGGCGGCCAAAGTCATCCACGACAACTTCCACATCAAGAGTGCCTACATGACCACGGTACACGCGTACACCAACGACCAGCGCATCCTTGACTTGCCCCACTCTGATTTGCGCCGGGCCCGTGCGGCTGCGGTCTCAATGATCCCGACCTCAACTGGTGCGGCCAAACTCATCGGCGTCATCTTCCCCGAACTCAAAGGCAAAGTTGACGGCATGGCCATCCGGGTACCCACTGCGGACGTCTCAATTGTTGACCTTGCCTGCCTAGTTGAAAAACCGGCCACGGTTGAAACGGTCAACAATGCCTTCAAGACGGCTGCGGACACAAGCCTCAGAGGCATCCTCCAGTACTGTACCGAACCGCTGGTCTCGGTTGACTTCATCGGCAACCCGCACTCCTGCATCTTCGATGCTGGCCTGACCGCGGTCGTTGACAAGACACTAATCAAAACCTACTCCTGGTACGACAACGAATACGGCTACTCCTGCCGACTCGTTGACCTTGCCCGCTACATTGGAGCCCGTCTGTGATGGCCCAGCCCGGCACCTGCGTGCGAACTGGAGGCGACTGATGAAAAAACTCTCTGTTCGGGACCTGCCGGTAGAAGGCCGCCGTGTCTTCGTCCGGGTTGACTTCAACGTACCCCTCACCGAAACCGGAGCAATCCGCTCCGACGCAAGAATCCGGGCCGCGCTGCCCACGGTCCAACTCCTCCTGGCCCGTGGTGCGGTCGTCATCCTTGGCTCCCATCTTGGCAAACCCGAAGCCAAACCTGACCCGAAACTATCGCTCCGGCCGGTTGCCGAAGCGCTTGCCCGGCTCCTAGACCGGCCGGTGGCGTTTGCTCCGGACTGTATAGGACCGCAGACCGAAGAAATGGTAAGCCGGGCTGGTCCTGGCTCGGTCACGCTCCTTGAGAACCTCCGCTTCCACCCGGGCGAGACGGAAAACGACCCTGAATTCTGCCGGCAGCTCGCGGTCCTTGCCGACTGCTACGTCAACGATGCCTTTGGCACTGCGCACCGGGCGCACGCCTCAACTGCGGGCATGGCCAAACTATTCGATCGTCCGGCTGCCGGGCTGCTCATGGAAAAAGAAATCGAATTCCTCTCCCGCGTCCTTGAATCGCCGGCCCGGCCCTTCATCGCCCTCATCGGCGGGGCCAAGACTGCGGACAAAATCGGTGTCATCGCCAACCTCCTGCCCAAAGTTGACAAACTCCTCATCGGCGGCGGGCCGGCGTTCACGTTCCTGGCCGCACAAGGTCGCCAGATTGGCCGCTCCCTGTTCGACCCGGACCTAGTCAAACGTGCCGCTGAGCTTGCCGAAGACCGCCGTCTCATCCTCCCGGCTGACTTCCTGGTTGCGCCTGACCCTGAGCAGGCCCCAAAAGTCCGGCCGGTTTCGGCTGCGGCCATTCCCTCAGCCGAAGCGGCTTACGACATCGGCCCGGCAACAAGCTGGCTGTACGCTGATGTCCTCAAGAGCGCCAAGACCATAGTCTGGGCTGGGCCAATGGGCATGTTCGAAAAAGACGCATTCAGCCAGGGCACCAGGACAATCTGCGAAGCCATGTCACTTGCGACGGTTCGGGGCGCGGTCACCGTTGCCGGTGGTGGCGACACCCTTGCTGCGCTTGACAAATTCGGCTGCCTTGACAAAGTCAGCCACGCCTCGACTGGCGGCAGTGCCTGCCTTGAATTCCTTGAAGGCCGCAAACTACCCGGCGTCGCTGTACTTGCCAACGCGCCAGCCCGTCGCCCTGGCCGGCTCGACTGATGCGTCCCCTACCCACTCGTTCTGGCAACTCGGAGTCTGCCGGTCCGGTCCGCGTACCGCTCATCGCTGCCAACTGGAAAATGCACATGACTGCAACCCAAGCGCGCCAGTTTGTCATCCGGCTCCGGCCACTACTCAAAGACATCCGCGACCGCGAAATCGTCATCTTTGCGCCCTACACCAGCCTTGCCGTGATTGCCGAAGAACTCCGCGACCCAAACATCGCCTGGGGCGGCCAGAACCTTTACTGGGAACAAGAAGGCCCCTACACCGGCGAAATTGCCGGAAACTTCCTTACCGACCTTGGCTGCACCTTTGTCCTGGTCGGCCACTCGGAACGCCGGCAACTATTCGGCGAAACCGACGACCACTGCCGCAAGAAACTCCAGGCTGCGCTCCGAACTGGTCTCACCCCGGTCCTCTGCTGTGGCGAGACCATTGCCGAACGCAAAGCCGGCAAGACAACCGCGACCATAACCCGGCAACTCACCGCTGCGCTTGAAGGACTCAAAGAAACTGACGACCTAGTTATTGCCTACGAACCGGTCTGGGCCATCGGCACTGGCAGCAACGCCACCCCGGACCAGGCCCGGGAAATCCACACGTTCATCCGACAATGGCTTACCGGCCGCATCTCAGACCGCTTTGCCCGTTCCACCCGGATCATCTACGGTGGCTCGGTCAAACCGGACAACATTGATGCGCTCATGGCCGAGCCGGAAATAGACGGTGTCCTGGTTGGTGGTGCAAGCCTGGACGTCAACTCCCTTGTCCGCATCATCCGATACCGGCCGGCTACGGTCGGGCACTGAACCTGCCCCCCGGTGCGTCCGCTGCTTTGTTCTGGGGCCCCTGTTCCGGATCGCTTCTACTTCTGGTCGGCGCGGCCGCCTCGTCCCAGAAACTCAGAACACTGTTATCCTGAAATACCGCCTCGGATTCTGCCTCATATCTGCAATCAGCGCCTGCAGTGCCTCGTTAGTCTGCCTAATCTCCTGATACAGCTCATCCGACTTCAGCAGTCGGCCGGCGCTTGAACTATCGGCAAGCAAACCGGACAGACTATCCAGCCCGGCGGCGACGCGCTCCAAAGCGCGGCCGGTTGACTCAAACCCGGTACTGAACCGATCGAACCTCCTGCCGAGCTGCGCAACCTCGGCCGCAATCCCGGACAAAAGCTCCCTTGCCCTATCCTCGACTCCCCGGCCCAGAGCCGAAGGGTCAAACCCGGCCAGCATCCGGTCCAGCCGCAAGAAAGTCTCCTCCAGATTCAGCGCCTCATTGTGGCCCTCAAACACCATGTCGGCTGGTGCGGCCGGCCCCTTACCGATTGTCACCATGAGATACCGGTCTGAACCCAGATAGCTCACTGACCGGATTGCGATCCTCGAATCCTCGGTCAACTCTACATCCCGGTCCAGCCCGACCACGCACCTAACTCTCTGACCGGCCAACTCAAGTGCCAGCACCTTGCCCCTGGGCACACCCATCACCTCAACCGGGTCACCGACCCGCAACCCGGTCACATCATCAAACATCACCGCCACACTCCGGCGGCGGCTGCTCTCCAGCCGGCCGGAAAACCAGAAAAAAGCAACAACGCCCAACCCGATGCAAGCAACAACGAACCCGGCAACAACTACCTCGCGCACGCTCCGGCTCATCTCACCCATCCCCTGACCGGGCTGCCTGGCGCCTGACCTCTCGACAACAACTACCCACTACTCACTTCCTTTCCTATGGCCGGTTACCGACAAGCCACTGACTACATCCTACCCGATAGTCTTCTTTCCTTACCCGCTCCAGCGGTACCAACCTTGCCTCGCGCAGCATGAAAATCTCATCGGCCACTGCCTTGACTGCCTCAAGGTCGTGGCTCACCACCACCTCGGTCTTACCCTCCTCATCCCGCAGTCCGGCGATCAAACGACATATCCGCTCCTTCATCACCGGATCGAGTCCGGAAGTCGGCTCATCAAGAAAAAGGTAACGTGGGTCTCTGACCAGGGCCCGGGCAATCGCCACCAGCCTGATCATGCCACCGGACAACTCCCGCGGCCACCGCTGCGCACACTCAAGCATGCCGACGCGTTCCAATACTGCTTGCACCCGCGCCCGACGCTCCTCTGATCCGAGCCGGTCAAGCTCACTCAGCGGCAGACCGACGTTACCGGCGACATCAATCGAATCAAACAATGCTCCGCCCTGGAACACGAACCCCAGCTGACGCAGCACTGCCCGATTGTCTGAAAAAGCACCATAACGCACTACCAGCCCATCATAGCTTACCCGGCCCGAATCTGGTGCCAAAAGCCCGGTCATCACCCGCAAAAGCACGGTCTTACCGATACCCGACGGTCCGAGAATCACCACGACTCTCCTGTCCGGCACCTCGAAACTCACCCGGTCCAGTACCAGCCGGCCGGAAAAACTCTTCGAGACTTGCTCGACCCGTATCATGAATAGAAAAACAAAAGCGCCACGACAAAATCAACGACCAGAATCATGATCGCCGAGGCCACCACGGCTCGGGTCGTGGCCCGGCCCACCTGCTCGGCCCCACCCGCAACGGCAAACCCGCAATAACAACCGTTCGCGCCCACCAAGAGTCCGAACACGGCGGCCTTTACCAGCCCGCCGAAAAAATCCCGCGCCAGAAAAAAATGAGTCACCCCGTACATAAACGTATAGACCGAAATATCCAGCGCCAGCGTCGAAACCGCCAGTGCCGCGACAATTGCCACCGACTCCATCACCACGACCAGTGCTGGCAGTACAATCACCAATGCCGCAATCCGCGGCAGACACAGATACCGATACGGATTTATGCCCATCACGGCAAGTGCGTCAATCTGCTCTGAGACCCGCATCGAACCCAGCTCGGCGGCCATCGCCGACGCCGACCGGCCCGCGACGACAAACGCGGCAAACACCGGTGCCAGCTCGATCAGCACCAGCCGGCCCACGCCCATGCCGACAAAATACTTCGGCACCACGCCCATCAACTGATAACTGGTCTGCACTGCGGTTGTCAGCCCGACAAAAACGCCGGCCAAAACCACGATCGGCAAAGCCGCCACGCCCTGCCGGAAAATCTGCTCGGCCAGTCTCGGCCCGGTCCGCCTCATGTCCCACGCCACGAAAAGACTCCGGGCCAGAAACGCAAGATACCGTGCCGGTGAACCGACCCAGCTCATCTCGGCAATCTTATCCCTACTCGGACAAGTGTCAACGCCGCGCTTCCTCTCCAAGAGGCAGCGACCCCGGCAAACCACGACCCCTGCCGGTCAGCGGCCCACCGGCCCGCCTTACGGCGCTACTGACCCAGGCACGCTTGCCTGCCGTACCGGTTCGACTAGAATCAAAGCGTGACCGGTCCACTCCAAGAAATCATCGAGCACGACCCGCGCTACACGATTGACGCCTACCTCTTCGTGTACGAAGCCCTACCGGTTGCCCAGCGCCTGTTCCAGCGCGAACGCCACGTCTCAGGTCGGGAACTACTCGAAGGCATCAGAATCCTCGCACTTGAACGCTACGGCCTATTGGCCAAGCCGGTACTGAACTCATGGGGTGTAAAGACAACCGACGACTTCGGTAACATTGTATTCAACCTCGTGAACGCAAGACTCCTGTCCCGCACCGAAGAAGACACTATCGAAGAATTCCACGCCGTCTTCGACTTCGACCGAGCATTCACCGGCGCCTATCGAATCGGACGAAACAACTCGCCTCAACAACCCCGGCGAAAAAACAAACCGGCCCGATGACAACCGAGCGACCAATAACGACCGGTTTCCTCGCTGCCCGCTCTGCTCCTGCCCCTTCCCCTGCTCGACCCTTCGGCAACTGAGCGACATGGCCGGCAGAAAAAAGAATACCACAACATCACCGGCGTCGCTCTTCACACCCGGCGGCCGGCTCGAACAAATCATGCCCGGATACGAATACCGTCCCCAGCAGGAACGAATGGCTGCGGCTGTCTGGCAAGCGCTCAGCGAAGGAAAGAACCTTGTTGTCGAGGCCGGCACCGGTGTCGGCAAGAGCCTTGCCTATCTTGTGCCGGCCGCGCTCTGGGCCAGTGCGACCGGACGCCGCGTTGCGGTCTCGACCTACACCCGGCTGCTCCAGACCCAGCTTATCAACCAGGATGTGCCCCTGCTCCGACGCGTGCTCGCCGAAACGCCGGAAGTAGCGGTCGCCTACGGCCAGGAAAACTACCTCTGCCGGTTCCGGCTACACTCGCGCATCGGCCACGGCCTGTTCGAGACTCGCGAAGAAGCCGCTGAGGCCGACCGGCTCCTTAACTGGGCCGGCAAGACCGAAGACGGCGTGCTCCTCAACTACCCCTATCAACTATGGCCGGCGCTCCAGACCAGAATCAGCCGCGACTCGTCCGCATGCCGCGCAAGAAACTGCCCGTACTTCTCAGAGTGCTTCTACTTTCGCGGCCGCTCGGCCTGGGCGGCCAGCTCAATCCTCATCGTCAACCACGCACTGTTCTTTGCCGGGCTGGCGACCGAACCGGAACTCCTGCCCAAGGCCGACGCGGTCATATTTGACGAAGCCCACCGGCTTGAGGAAGCGGCGGCACGACACTTCGGGTGCCAAGTCTCCCAGCACTCCCTGATTCAAGTCCTTGACACCATCTGCCCTGGAACCGGCCGCGGCCTGATTGACGCGCTCGGCTACCCTGAACCGGTACGCGACAACATCGCCGCCGAAGTCCGGGCCTGCCGAATTGAACTCGACCGATTCTTCACCGACGTTGCCCGGCTCATGCCGCCGACTGATTCACGGCTGCGACTGAACGGTCCGTTGGCCGCGGTCCCGAGTCCGGCCCTTGAGCACCTGGCCGACGTCCTCGCTGAGACCATCCAGGACGCCGACGAAGAAGAACTCGCGACCGAAATCAAAGCTGCCTCACGCCGGCTGCGGGACGCGGCCCAAGACCTGCTTCGATTCGCCCAGCCTGACCCAGCGCGTGAAGTCCAATGGGTTGAAACAATCACCCCGGGTCGGCTTGTGCTTCTTACTGCGCCCCTGGCGATTGACCGGGCCCTGGCCGAAACGGTCTATCCCGGATTCGCAAGCGTAATAATGACCTCGGCGACCATGACCGTTGCCCGAGACTTCAGCTTCCTTGCCGGCCGGCTTGGGCTCGAAGGCTTTTCGACCCTGCTCCTCGACTCGCCGTTCGACTACTCCAATGCCAGCCTGCTCTTCACCACGCCGAATCTGCCCGAACCGTCGGCTCTGGACTTCGCACCCAAAGCTGCACATATCATCGCCGACATCCTCCGTGCCAGCCGGGGCCGGGCCCTTGTTCTCTTCACAAGCTACGACACCCTGAACCGAGTCTCGGACCTTGTCCCAGACTCGGGCTATACCCATCTCCGCCAGGGCGAACTGCCGACGCCCCAGCTCCTCGAACGATTCCGCGCCGACGTCCACTCCGTCCTGTTCGCCACCCAGTCATTCTGGCAGGGCATTGACGTACCAGGCGAGGCCCTATCCTGTCTCATCATCTGCCGACTACCGTTCGACGTCCCGGACGAACCCCGACTCGCCGCCATCTGCGAACGCCTGCGTGAACAGGGCACCGAACCGTTCCGCGCCTATCAACTACCAAGTGCGATATTGCGGTTCCGCCAGGGTTTTGGCCGCCTCATCCGGACCAAACGCGACCGGGGCGTAGTCTGTGTGCTCGACCGTCGGATCCTCTCCCGCGGCTACGGCCGGCTGTTCCTTGCGTCCCTGCCTCCTGACCTGCCGCGCACCAACGACCTCTCCCGCATCGCCACGTTCCTCGCCGGGTCGTGCTCTGCTTGACAACCTGCTGCCGGCCGCTATAATGACCGGCCAGTCAGTATATTTACTAAATAAACTATGAGGCCCTACTCACAGGAAAAGCGGCTTGCCATTCTCCAGGCTGCGTTCAGTGAAGTATCGGAGCGCGGCTACTTCGAGACCAAAGTTGACGACATTGCCCGCCGGGCCGGGGTAGCAAAGGGCACGGTGTACCTCTACTTCCGCGACAAACCGGAAATCTATCTCGGCCTGGTGGACTGGCTTCTCTGCCGGGCCCTCGACATCGTCTCTGCGATTGACGCCCGTCCGCTCGCTCCGGAAAAGAAGCTACAACAAGTCTTCACCGAATGGGCCGAGCACGTATTCACCCGTCCCGGTATCCTGACGCTAGTTTCACTGGAACACATCAACGTACCGGAAGACGCGGTCAAGCGTTTCCATCGCGCGATTCTTCCACGCCTGCGACAGATGGTCGAAGCCGTGGCCCGGATAATCCGGCCCGGCATCAAGTCTGGCATCTTCCGCCGGGTAGATGCCCGGCTGGCCGCGCTCGGGTTCCTGCAGGCATTCCGGACTAGCATCATTGCCCACCGCCATGACATCGGGCTCCGGGGCCGGACAACTGAAGTACTCGACCTGTTTCTCTCCGGCCTCATGGCCCGAACCAAGGAATAACTATGACTAGCATCAAATCAATTACTGCCACGGCATTGTGCCTTGTGGCCGCAGGTTTAGCAGAGACGCTTCAACTGGACGCCCGTCGCGCCGCAGAACTGGCGCTGGCCAATAACCGCCAGCTCGCGCTGGCTCAGGCAAAGCTCGAAGAAGCGGCGTATGGCCGCAATGCGGCTTTCGGCTCATTCCTTCCCCAAGTATCGGCAACCGGCACCTACACGCGTCTGGCCCGGGCCAACGAATTCACGATGTTCTCGGCCCACGACTCGATAATGACCGTGCCGGTATTTGACCCCCAGGGCAACTACATCGGCAATACCGGTGTGCCGGTGCGCGTACCGGTCGGAGTTGACACATTCCGTCTACCCCTCGGCAGCGTGAACAACTACTCAGCCGGACTCACTGCCCAGCAGACGCTCTTCACCTGGGGAAAGCTTATCAACGCCTATCGCATCGCTGGGCTTACCCTCGACATGCAGCAGGAAGCTGCCAGACAAGCCCGTGCCCAGGTCCGACTCGACGCGATATCCGGCTTCTACCAGGCCCTGCTAGCGGAAAAGACGCTGGAAGTAATGCGAGCGTCCTATCAGCAACTAGCAGGACACGTTGCTCAGGTCCAATCTCTTTATGAGAATGGCCTGGCCTCAAGACTCGACCTGATGAAAGCAACCCTGGGACTGCAACAACTGGAAGCGCAGGTATCACAGATGGAAAATACCGCGAGCCTGGCGCTTTCGGCCCTGCGCAACACGCTTGGTCTGGAACCGGACATGCCGGTCAGTCTGGTGGAAGACCTTCAGCCGGACTCGATGACCGTCGTACTCGACTCTGCTCAGACTTCGGCGCTGGCGAATCGGCCGGAACTCAGACAGCTCCGCGATGCGGTTCGCATCGCTGACCTCGGGGTCCGCATTGCCCGGACCGCCAACCTGCCGACTGCATTCGCTCAATTCAACTACAGCTATCGCAACCCGGTCGGCTTTTCGGCTGAATGGGGCAGCGACTGGAATGCGACTGCTGGTCTCTCCTGGCCGCTCTTCACCGGCCTTTCCAACCACAACAAACTCAGGCAAGCTCAGGCCCGACTGCGTCAGGCCAGGTTCGGCCTGGCCATGGCTGAGGACGGCATCCGGCTTGAGGTTCAGGCCGCGGTATCGGCCCTGCATCAGGAAGCGAAAAATACGGCCTATCAGTCAGCCAATGTCCGGCTTGCCGAAGATGCCCTGGCGCTAGCTGAGACACGTTACCAGAACGGCCTGCTGACAAACCTCGAATACCTAGACACCCAGGTTGCACTCACCCAGGCCCGTGTGGCGCGCCTGAACGCGCTCGCTAACTACCAAATTGCCAAGGCCAGACTGGCCAAGGCAACCGGGGCCGAATAGACCTAGTATGCACAGCGCGAATTATCCGCAGGAGGAACCATGTCCCGCGTCCTTACGCTTGCAATCATAGTTATCGTCTTTTCGCCTGCCTGCCGTCCGCAGCGCGAGAAACAAGAGACACGCTTGGCCCAGGCAGTGGCAGTCATCACTGTCCAGAAGACCACGGTCCGACGTACCATTCAACTGCTTGGTACGCTTGAAGGAGAGAGACAGGTTATGGCCATGTCCAAAGTTGCCGGCCGGGTAACTGAAATCGTTCGACCCGAAGGCTCTACCGTCAGCGAAGGTGAGCCGATCGCCTATGTGGTCAACGACATCCCCGGCATGGACTACAAACCCGGGCCGGTACTTGCCCCGGTATCGGGGACAGTCGGCAAGGTGTACGTCGAGGTCGGTCAGACCGTCGCTCCAACGATGCCGGTCGCTGTCGTTTCCAGTTTCTCAAGCACAATCAAGGCACGTGCCCTGGTCAGCGACGCTGACCTGCGCTTCGTCCGGACTGGCGCTACTGCCCGGGTTTCGGTATCCGCTGTCCCGGACACAGTTTTTCTCGGCCGGGTCAGCCGGGTAACTCCGATGGTGGACCCGCTTTCTCGCTCCGCGACAGTTGAACTATCCATCCCCAATACTGCTCGGCGACTAGTACCTGGAATGACTGCCAGCATCAGACTCCTTGCCGAAGAAAAGCAGGACGTAGTAGCGCTGCCGCTTGGCGCGCTCTTCACCGACGGATTCAGCCGGGTGGTGGTGATCAAGGACCGGGTCGCACACTTCCGCGATATCAAGACTGGACTCGTCGGCGACTCGCTAGTTGAGGTCGTGACCGGCCTTGAACCAGGCGAAAAAGTCGCTACGACCGGCAAGGAACGGGTACGGGACGGCGAAACCGTGAACCCGGTCGAGGTCGGCCAATGAGACTATCTGACGCTGCCATCCGCCGACCGGTCACGACGGCGATGATTGCCGTCGGCCTTCTTGTGTTCGGACTCATCGGCGTGACCCGCATGCCGGTTGATGTCTATCCGGACGTGGCCCTGCCGATGGTGGTCATTGCCACCTTCTACCCTGGTGCCGGTCCGCTCGAAGTCGAATCAGAAATTTCCTCCCCCATTGAGCAACGCGTTGGCACCATTTCCAACGTCAAAGACATCACCTCGCGCTCGCTCGAGAATCTATCTATCGTTCAGATGCAGTTTGAATGGGGCACCGACCTTGACGCTGCCTCGGCAGACGTACGTGACCGGCTTGACATGGCCGCTTCGCTCTTGCCTGACGATGCGACAAGGCCGTTCATCCTCAAATTTGACCCGTCCATGATGCCCGTTGTTCAGATGGGAATGTACGGCGACATTGACCCGATGACACTGCGCGACGTCGCCGAGGACTTCGCCGATGGACTCCAGCGTGCGCCAGGCGTTGCCGCAGTTTCAGTTGCAGGTGGCACCCGGCGCCAGGTCCAGATTCAGATTGACCTTCGCAAACTTGCGGCCTCAGGCATAACCAACGAGCAGCTTGTCCAGACACTCAAGGCCCAGAATCTCAACTATCCGGTTGGTGCGCTCTCCGACCTCGAACGCCGCTATCTCATCCGGCTGATCGGCGAGTACTCTGACCTGCAGGCGGTGCGCAACACCGTGATTGGGACGAAAGGCAATTCGCCCATTCTTCTCCAGGACGTGGCCGAAGTCGCTTGGCTCCCTGAAGAAAGTGAGGCCCGTGCCCGCTACAACGGTCAGAACTGTGTCTTCATTGTCGTCCAGCGTCGGCCTGATGCCAACACGGTGCGGGTAGCACAGGCAGTCAAACACGAAATCCATCGTCTCCGCCGCACGCTCCCGGCAGGCGTGGACGTGAACGTCTTCTTTGATTCTTCCCTTCAGGTGAACCGCTCCATCTCCAACGTCACTACCAATATCATCATTGGTGGCATTCTCGCCGTCATGGTTCTCTTCGTTTTCCTACGTCGTTTCCGGGCGACGATGTTTGTCGCCTTCTCCATTCCGGTCTCCATCTTCTTCGCGGTATTCTTCATGTACATCTTCGGCTTCTCGGTAAACATTCTCTCCATGGCCGGCCTGGCCATCGCCGTCGGCATGGTCGTTGATAATGGCATCGTTGCCTTCGAGAGCATTTTCCGCCACCGGGAGGAGGGGGACGACCCGCTCCGGGCAGCAAGTGTCGGCACCAGTGAGATTGCAATGGCGATTACCGCCTCCACCCTTACGACCGTAGTTGTGTTCCTGCCAATGCTTCTGGTTTCCGGCCTGCTCCAGGTATTCTTCAAGGAACTCGTCTGGGCTGTCGTCGGCTCACTCCTCGCCTCACTTGCTGTTGCCCTGACGCTTATCCCGATGCTCTCCAGCCGGTTTCTCAAGATGCCAGCTCCCGGAACAAGCGCAACCGGTCTGCGCGCCTGGACCGAACGGCTATATACCGCGCTTGAACAGCGCTACGGCAGAATACTCGGCTGGGCCGTACATCACCGCCGGGTTGTAGTTTTCGTTGCCGTTCTGCTGTTTCTGGTGAGCCTGGCTCTTCTCCCCTTCATCGGCCGGGAGTTCATGCCCGCGCAAGAAAGCTGGTTTCATACCGTGACCGCTGAGATGCCGGTAGGCACATCGGCTGAGAAAACCGACTCTGCGATCACCCGGCTGGAACGATACATCAGGACGACATGGGGTGAAGAACTTGAAGGTATCTCGGTTCAGGTAGGCGGAAGTACGAATGTGTTTTCCGCCATCTTTGGCAGCAGTGGCTCCAATATTGGAACGATGAACCTGATCCTCAGGGAGCGGGCCAGACGCAAGCATTCCATCGCTGAGATTGATCAAGGCATCCGCCGCGAGGCCGCGACGATTCCCGGTCTTAGAGTGCGTACCGAAGAACGTTCCCTCGCCACCTTCATGGGTGGCACAGCTCCGGTTGAAATAGACATCACTGGACACGACCTTGCAACCGCTGACTCGCTCACGCGCATGGTCATTTCCGCCATTGACACGATACCCGGACTCGTTGACATCCGTTCGAGTCGCGAACCAGGCAAGCCTGAAATCCAGCTCGTTGTGGACCGACAGAAAGCTGCACTCTACGGATTGACCCCGTACCAGATCGGCGCCGCGCTGCGGACCCAAATAGAAGGCAACGCCGCTACTCAGTTCCGTCTGGCCGGACGGGAATACGACATTCTGCTACGACTCCGACCTGACCAGCGCAATTCTATCACCGATATCCTCGGGCTTGTAGTCAACGGACCGATGGGCGCGGTGCCGCTCCGAAACTTAGTAGTGGTACGCTCCGGTACGAGCCCACTAGTAATCGAACACAGAAACACAGCCCGCATAGTACGCATAACCGGAAAGAATGTGGGCAAGTCATCGGGCCAGCTTGCCCAGGAAGTAGGCCGGGCGGTACGTGCCATTCCGATTCCGCCCGGGTTTGATATGCGACTCTCCGGCTCCTATGAAGACATGGTCCGAACTTTCAAAGACCTGGGTCTAGTCGTAGTTGTTGCGCTCATGCTGGTGTACATGGTCATGGCCTCCCAGTTCGAATCGTTCCGCGACCCGTTCATCATCATGTTCACCGTACCGTTCGCTCTTATCGGTGTACTATGGACTCTATTCATCACGAAAACCGCCCTGTCAGTAACATCCGGTCTAGGGGTACTTGTTCTTACCGGCATCGTAGTAAACAACGGCATCGTTTACATTGACTACACGAGACAACTCAGAGCCAGGGGCATGTCACTTATTGACGCCGTCAAGGAGGCAGGCCGGGTCCGGCTGCGGCCGATTCTCATGACCTCGCTGACCACGATTTTTGGACTGTTGCCGCTTGCGCTTCAGATCGGTGAAGGTTCTGAGCTTTGGTCGCCTCTGGGCCGGGCGATCATCGGCGGCATGGTTGTCTCCACCTTCCTCCCCTTAGTATTCGTCCCGGTCCTCTACGTCATCTTCGAGACGCGGTCCGAACGAAGCCGGCTTAGAAAACAAGGGCCGGTCGCCGGCGACTAGACAACCTCACCGCCGGCCTCTCTAAACGCCCGGTTCGCCAGATGCTGTGCCGCGGCCGGACTGGCGTAGTAAGCACCCTCGCCGATGTACGTCCTCAAGTAACGTAACGTCTTGTCCAATAGCTCAATTTCCGGCTCGGACACGGTGTCGGTCAGAAACTGCAGCAGGGCAACTACTGAATCTACAAGTGCATCCTCGTCCCATCCGGGGCAAATCTCAAGTGCCAGGTCCAGGTCCTCTCCCAGCACAGTCCGAAAGAGTACTGCCCGTACTTCCTTACCATCGAACCTGTCCTCTGGCGACACGAGTCTGATACGCTCACTTGCGCCGGCGTAGTCCAGAAGATTCGAACCGGGCCAGATACCCTGCTCGATAATGTCGGCGACCATCTGACGCAGTCTCATGCCAAATGCATCAAGCTTCGGGTCCTCGCGCGGGTATCTGGACAGAACATGCGTGTAGTAATGAACTGCAAGAAGAACGTGCTCGCCCGGCCTTGTCTTGCGGTCTTCTCGCTCAAATGCAACCTGAAAACAGCGTTTGCCAGCCTTTGGCTCCTCGACCCTGATGCGCACTCGGCCCAAGACCGTCATCCCGCCGGAGCGTATGATTTCTTGCTCTGCCATCGGTCTCCTTCCGCATTATCGGCTCGTTTGCCTTACTCGCCTTGTCGCTTCTGTTCCCTCATTGCCTTCTCTATCTTCGCCCACTCATCCCGCAGCGTCACCGTCCGGTTGAACACCAGCCTTTGCGGTGTTTTTCCGTTGTCTTTCTCGGTATCCGGATCGCAGCAGAAATAGCCCAGCCGCTCAAACTGGAATCTGTCGCCAGGTGCGGCGTCTGCGAGGCTCGGCTCCAGCTTGCAACCAGTCAGTATCACCAACGAGTCCGTCCTCAGGTTCGCCTTCCAGTCCTGTCCCTCAGGCACGTCGTCCGGGTTCGGTCTGGAGAACAGCCGGTCGTAGAGCCGTACCTCGGCGTCCACGGCATGCCGGGCTGACACCCAGTGCAGGGTTGACTTCACCTTCCTACCGTCCGGCGCATCGCCACCTCGGGTTGCTGGGTCGTAGGTACAGTGGACCTCAGTCACCTGACCCAGCTCGTTCTTGATTACACTTTCGCACTTCACGAAATAGGCATACCTCAACCGCACCTCGCGTCCCACTGCCAAACGATAATACTTCGGCGGCGGTACTTCGCGGAAGTCATCCTGTTCAATGTAGAGCACCCGAGAAAACGGCACCTTGCGCGTCCCGGCGCTGGGGTCTTCCGGGTTGTTGACACAGTCGAACTCTTCCACCAGGTCTTCGGGATAGTTGTCGATTACCAACTTCAGAGGCTGGAGCACCGCCATCTTCCGCAACGCCCGCCGATTCAGATCTTCGCGCAGACAGTGCTCCAGTAGCTCAATTTCACTCACTGTATCAGCCTTAGCCACCCCTACCCGACGCAGGAACTCCCTGATTGCTTCTGGCGTATAGCCCCGACGCCTCAGCCCGGCCAGAGTCGGCATCCGTGGGTCGTCCCATCCCCTTACGTGCCCTTCCGCTACCAACTCCAGCAGGCGTCGCTTCGACATGACCGTATAGGTCAGGTTCAAACGGGCAAACTCAATCTGTCGAGAGGGGAATATGCCCAACTCCCTGATGAACCACTCATAGAGCGGACGGTGGTCCTCAAACTCCAGAGAACACAAAGAATGTGTCACTTTCTCAATTGAGTCCGACTGGCCGTGTGCCCAGTCATAGGTCGGGTATATGCACCACTTGTCACCGGTGCGATGATGACGCGCGTGCATTATGCGGTACATCACCGGGTCGCGTAGGTTCAAATTAGCAGCAGCCATATCTATCTTGGCCCGGAGTGTCCTAGAGCCATCCGGAAACTCTCCTCTGCGCATCCGTTCAAACAGGTCGAGATTCTCCTCCACTGTGCGGTCACGATATGGACTGTTCCGACCCGGCTCAGTCAGCGTCCCGCGATACTCCCGAATCTCATCTGCAGAAAGGTCGCAGACGTAAGCCTTGCCTGCCCTAATGAGCTGCACTGCCCACTGATAGAGCTGCTCGAAGTAGTCCGAAGCATAGTACTCCCGATCTCCCCAGTCATACCCCAACCAGCGGATATCCTCTTTGATCGCCTCGACATACTCGGTCTCTTCCTTGGTCGGGTTCGTATCGTCAAACCGTAAGTTGCACTTGCCGCCGTACTTTTCCGCCATTCCGAAATCAATGCCTATCGCCTTGGCATGACCGATGTGCAACCGGCCGTTTGGCTCAGGCGGAAACCGGGTTTGCACGCGGTCAAACCTGCCCGTCCGCAGATCTTCCTCAATCGCTTCCTCGATGAAGTTTTTGCCACTAACCGGCACCTTGGTTCTCCTTTTTCAATCCAGTCCCCGACCCGGCACGGCTCAGTGCCCGGTCGATTCTCGCCAGGCAACTCTCCCTGCCCAGAATCGCCATTGTCTCAAACATGCCAAACCCGACAGCTTTACCAGTCAAGGCAACTCGCAGCGCATGTATTATGTGGCTAGTCTTAACACCTTCTGCCGCAACAAACTCATGCAGCAGCCGCTCCAGGGAGCAGACATCGAACTGCTGCTGGACCGCCAGCCTGGCTCGGAACTGTTCCAGCAACCTGATCGGCTCTGGTCTGGCCAGAGCCTTGTTGAACGCACTCTCGTCATAGACCAACTGCTCGTCCGGCACGAAGAAATCCGCATAATCAAGAATGTCTCCCGCCACCTTGATCCTGTCTCCTGCTGCCTCCACAATCCTGTATAACTTCTCCCTTAGCTCGGACTGAGAACTTTGCCCACCGACGAGTCCTGCTCTTTCCAAGAACGGCAGTACCAGCTTGACCCTCTCTTCTACGGGAAGCTCCAGCATATGCCTTACCTCGAAAGCCATGAGTCGGTTGGGGTCAAAACTGGCGGGCGAACGAATAACCCGCTCGAGTGAGAATTGTTTCACCAGCTCGTCCAACGTGAAATGCTCGGTCCTATCGTCCAACGACCAGCCTAGTAAAGCTAAGTAGTTTACAACCGCTTGGGGCAGGAACCCGGTTGCGCGGTAGAAGTCCACAAAAACCGGGCTGAACGTGTCCGGCAACGCATCGTGTCCCAGACCACGCCAGACCTTCTCCCCCCGCTGGACCAATTCGGCAAAATCCCGGTTCTTCATATACTCTCTGGTCTTGCGCTTGCTTAGTTTGTTCTTGCTGCCCGGTTCTGCAACGTAGGGTAGGTGAGCAAACTTTGGCAAGGGCTTGCCCAAAGCCTGGAGAATGAAAATCTGCCTCGGTGTGTTAGAAAGATGCTCCTCGGCCCGAATTATATGTGTGATACCCATCTCCGCATCATCCACCACACTGGCTAGATGATAAAGGAAAGTGCCGTCTTGGCGCTGGACTACATGGTCCTGCTCTCTTTGCCAGTCAAACTCCACTCGGCCTCTTACCAGGTCTTCAACCACCAGCGTACCAGAGCCGGGCATTTTCAGGCGAACAACCGGCCCGCGCCCCATTGCTTCAAATCTGCGCCGTTCCTCTGGGGTCTCTGCCATCCAGCGTCGAGAGTAGCGAAACACACCCTGCTTGGATTCGATCGCCTGCCGACGCTCGGCCTCTAACTCCTCTGGCGTTGCGTAGTCCCAGTAGGCATGTCCGGTATTCAGCAGACGCTCCACGGCCAGTCTGTAGTGTTCTGTCCTCTGTGACTGAAAATAAGGGGCATAGGGTCCTCCCTTCTCCGGCCCTTCATCCCAGTCAAGTCCAAGCCAGCGCAAACCGTCAAGTATCGGCTGCAACACCTCGGCCATATTGCGTTGCACGTCAGTATCGTCAATTCTCAATATGAACTTGCCTCCATGGTGCCGGGCAAACAGCCAGTTATAGAGGGCGGTCCGCACCAACCCAACGTGCAACGCACCGGTCGGCGAGGGTGCGATTCGCACACGCACTTCACTCATGATTATGGCGTGCTAACATTAGCAAAACGAATCACGGATTCAAGGGAAACTACCGAAATCAGATGGCAGACAGCCAACGAGACAGTCTGAACTACCCCCATGTTCAGACCTGTGTCACAATCGCTTGCGGATTGGAACCTGGGGCTTGAAGCTCTCAGCGCAACGAGAGGGAGGGATTCGAAAAGCGAGTCAGACGAGCTGCGAATCTTCGGCAGCGCTGCTGCCGACTAAGCCTATGTCTGAAATACCCACAACTCGGTGCTATGCCGCACTCGGACAAAAGAAAAGCGGAGAGGGAGGGATTCGAACCCTCGATACAGTTTTACCCGTATAACCGCTTAGCAAGCGGTTGCCTTCGGCCGCTCGGCCACCTCTCCGGCATACGGTCTGCCCACACTACAAAGCCTATTCTCATCAACGGAGGGCGCAGGAGTCGAACCCGCAAGGCCCATCTCTGAGCCGGCAGATTTCAAGTCTGCTGCCTTACCAATTAGGCTAGCCCTCCGAAAGGCTCCAAAATGTCACAGAGCGACGGCCCTAAATCTAGACGAACCACGCGCCAAGTCAACAATCCCTAACGCGCAAGCACCAAGTGCCCCGACTTGGCCCCCTCTCCGCACTCCACCTGATAGAGATACACACCCGCCGGCAATGAGGCCCCGGAATCGTCCGTTCCATCCCAGCTCATTTGGTATTCACCCGCGGGCAGCGTAGTATTCACCAGCTGTCTCACCTGTCTGCCAGCGGCGTCGTACAAAGCTACCCGGACCGCTGTCCGGCCGGCAAGCTGAAACCTGATAGAAGGTTCTTGTCCTACCGTAGGACCGGAAACAGCGGAGCGCAACTTCGGACCGTAACCACCGGAGATGCCCGCACCAGTGTACCCGTAGACCTCGACATAGCCCCAGTTTCCGGTGTAGTTATAGCGAGTGATGATTACCTCGTGCTTGCCGTCACCATCAACGTCATCAACCGACGCCGAACCAGTAAATCCGGACAGTTCTCCACTGTCCCACTCTAGCTGCCTACTCGAAGCATCGTAAACCCTTATCCTGCCATAAAGGTCCTGCCCGGAAACCCGATATGCTGTCGCCACTACTTCGCCAGCCGGGTCGCCGTCCATGTTTACCGGCTTGACAAGCCCGTCGCCATCAATGTCGCGGGGCGTGACCAGGGACGGGTAATCATAGCCGGAAAAGTTAATGGTCCAGTACACCGAGTAGTTCTGGTATATCGCAATCTGCCCGCTGGAGCGGACGTACATGTTGGGAACGCCGTCGCCATCAACATCGTATCCATAGCTTGCACCCCAGCAGTTATAGCCCAGATTACCGCTCTGCCATTCTCGCGTGTATTGACCGGTGACCGAACCGACTAGCAACGACGAAGCTGCAAGAAGAACCAGCTTGTTCATGAAAACCTCTCTCATCCGGAATTAGGGCAACCAAGAAATCTTGATAGTCTGGAGCGCCCGCAGAAGCGGGCGCTCCAGACACAGTCGTAGCCCCGCTAGTAAGCTATTGTAAGTCTGCCCGTGATGCGGTCACGGCCGAGTGAGTACTTGTACAGGTAAACACCGGCTGCAACCTTCCTGCCTGACTCGTCACAACCGTCCCACACCATACTGTACCGGCCCGGCTCAACCCGGCCGGAAACCAGCGTACGGACCGGCCGGCCGGTGATGTCATACACCTTAATTGCCGCTGTACCGGCACGAGGAACAGCATATGATATTCTCACGTTACGGCTGAACGGATTCGGGCTGGCCGTAACTGCCATCTGCCGAGGTTCTTGCCTTGGCCCAGACTTGATACCAGGACCATAGGGGTTTGCCCACTTCTGCACAACAATCGGGTTGTACGTAGCTGGCCCCTCGTTGTACAGGTAGAACCCAGCGCGCTGGTCAATCATGTACATGACCATTACCGTGTCGGTAATGTAGTCCATGATACAGGGGAATCGGTGCGAGACCGTACCACCATCAGTTATCTTGACTGGTTCAGCCCATGTCTGACCATTGTCTGAGGAATGGGAGTAGAATATGTCGGCCCGCAGACGCTCGGGTGGGCCCGGTTCAACATTGATCGAGTCAAACTGCTCCCATGCGACGAACAGGTTTCCGTTCTGGTCCTCGCCCATCGAGGGCCGGCAGGCGTACATTGCGTTGTACCCGACCGCGGCTCCGAGATTGTTCGGGTCGCAGGTCGCGGTCGTAATGTGAGACCAGTTCGGCGTGTTAGCTTCGCACCAGTGCCAGAGCTGAGCCGGAATGATATAGCCCTGACCGCCGACATAGGGCATCACGTTCGCCACAATATGGAGTTGATCTTCGGCATCGAACATCGGGAAGATCGAAGTGATATGATACGAAGTCGCAGTGTCGCCACCGAAAGCTGGAGGCCAGGGGATGTCCACTGGATTTTCCCAGTTCACGCCGCCGTCGTTCGACAGCCGGTAGAACCCCGGGTCCGGCGCTCCGCCTTGAAACTCCCAGGTGATGGCAATCTTCTCTGAACCCGGAACCTTGGAGACTGCAATCTGATGGCTCGGGAACATCGGTTGAGGCTGGGGCGGCGGAATCGTGACCGCCGGAGTCCAATTGGTGAAGTCCTCAGAACGACTGTAATACAGGTCGTCCTGGGTCGAGTAGTCAAACATTGCCAGTTGGTAATACTCCTGATCCCCGACTCCGATATAAGGCCAAGCGTAGTTATCAATGGTCGGCTCGCCCGGGCAGTATTCAAAAATACCCGCTCCCGGAGCCATGTCCCTGGCCAGAACCGGCGCAAGTGAACTGGTCGCGTGATGTGCGGAAACCACAGCAACGCCGTCGCTCGGTTTAGCATCGAGCGAACCGAACCCGGTCCGGTACGTAAACGTGTTTACGCCGGACTGCATAAAGTCCGGGTCAATCCAGTTCCAAGTTCGATTTCCGTAGTCGTAGAAGTTGTACCGCATGTTCCGATCCGGGAAAGTCGTGCCTGAGGTTGACGCTGAATACATGAAAAGTGCGTGGACGCCGTAATCCGGCGAGTTGACCAGCATCCGGAGTGCCGGCCCGTTTGCCTGCCAGTCATAAGTCGTACCACCAATTGTGTCCACGACACCGATGGTGAACGTCGAACCCTGAGCAGGACGGTTTGGCGCTGCCGGACCAATCGCCGGACCGGTCTGAACCGGTATCTCGGCCGGTAGAGCGGTCACGGGTTGATTGGGCGCTGCCAGCATCAGCGCGGGTAGCACTAGGACTGCGAACACGGCTCTGTACATTTGCTTCCTCCTTTTTGTTTCTCTTGGCCGCTGGACCGCGTCAAATCCGGACTTGCCTACGGTCCATCACGGCCGCTCTTCTTGCTCGCGCCAATTCTAGCTCGGTCTCTTGCCAAGTCAATCTCCAATAACGGCGACTGGGGCCGGCCAAGGCACATCGTGACCCCCTGCCTGACGCTTGCGCGTTTCATATGATACCCGTAGCGCCAGCAACTCGTCAAGGTCGAGCGCAGGCAACAGGAGAACACCCTGGTCTACCTGCGGCGC
>JBDRUN010000033.1 GCA_039801365.1 candidate division WOR-3 bacterium | reverse complement strand
GCTCGAATCGTGTGCGCGCTGTTTCAGAAGGCGAACAAACGGTGGGAGCAGCGCTGTGGGCGCAAGTGTCGCTCTCGAGCCAAGTCCAAGGTAAGAAAGCCGGCAGCGTAAAATGCCAGTCGGAAGTTACACAAAAGAATTGACACTACCTCATTCCAGCTCCGAAATCGCAACCCTTTTCCTAAGACTGTGCTCGCAAACTCTTGGCACCAGGGCTGCACACTGACCATCGAAGACTCGGTTCGAGCCGCATGTCGTGGGTTCTAGCATCGAAGGGAGGGAGGGAACAACACTGTCTTTCTCTGCCTCATGTCGTTCTCAACTCATGTAGCAGCATTGTAGTAGGCTAAGACATCGTTACCAGGGTAGGGGAAGTTCTACTGGCAGGGGTGGCCGCAAACACAGAAACTTGCACACAGAAGGTTGCCGGCATGCGTCCGGCAAGGCCTTGGTGTCTTCTGGAGCGAATTGAACCACTGGCGTAACAGGCAGCAGGTACGATTGACCGAAAGAAGACAGTAGTTAAACGACTGGTGCTATTTCGCCAATCACAAGACGCTGGTGCCGGGAAATATTGATGTTGCCCTGAAATCCTGTGGGATGATTCGGTGCTGCATAGGACTTCCGGCTCCCACTAACCCGCCTATAAGACTTGCGGCCTGAACTCAGGACTAAAGACATCGCTCAGCCCGAAACTCAGCTCGGGTCTGACAGCTTCACTGAAACGGCACCTGAGACAGCTTCTGAACCTGCCAGTCAGACCAACAGTCAAATGCCAACTCACCCATCCTGTGACGTAACCAGAGACAGACCATCTCAAGTCCTTACTCACAGAGTACTTAAGGAGCCCCCTCAACGTTCAGCTCAACCCTGAAGTCAAGACCAGCCTGACCCTACATCTCAAGTACGGTTTCAGAACGTGAATCAGATGGGGGGTCACTCCCTAGGTCACCGGGTAACCCCCTAGCCGTGTCTCCGCCCCTGTGCCTCGGGGTATGTGGTGCGCCATATCACATTGACCATCAATGGGTTATGCATTGGCATCAACCGATAAGGTAAAGGAAGCACACAAGAGGGCATAAGACAGCCACGGAATCGTTATTGTGCATCTACGGTCTAAGGTGGGTCATGGATAGAAATAGAAGGCAACGAAACTTGTCCGAAGCGGACAGAAAGGAGTCTGCAATGTCGCCTAAGAGGTTAGCATTAGGAATGTTTGGCATCGGTCTGATTGTTCTATTGTCGTCAGGCCTGATTTCCCTGGCCCATGCCTCAATGGTCAGAAACCTGTACCCTCAGCATGAGCACTACTGGACTGGACGCGTGATGAATGCAGAGAACGGCTATAAGAAGCTCCAGCCCGAGGTGATGTTCGGCAAGAGTTCTGATCCGAAAGACCCGGCCGAGTCGAAGTGGCAGGGATATTTCAAGTTCGACTTGTCGCCGCTACCGGACAACGCGGTGGTGACCCAGGCCAGTCTGTTCTACTATGTCATTTCCCCAGGCAATGAGCCGGTGCCATGGACCTACGTGACGGTCATTGCGAATGACCCAGTTGTTGCCGAACCGGAGCAGGTATGGACGGACATCGTCCAGGGAACTGTCGCGGCACCGGCCTTGCAGAGCGGCCGCGGCTGGGTCGAGCGGCAACTCAATGCCGCTGGAGTCGCGGCCATCGCCGCGGGCTTGTACCAGGACTGGGTTGCGTTCGGGTTGTACAAGTACGATGAAGACGATATCACGGGTAAGGGCCACGTGAAAGGTTATGAAGCCGAGAAGTTCCGGCCCTATCTCAGGGTTGCGTATGCTGCCGCAAATATGGCAATCGAGGCCATCGTTGCACCGGCTGGCGACGTTCAGTCTGGGGCTGATGTTACTCCGCTGGTCCAAGTCGCAAACAGAGGTGAGGTTGAGGTTCCGTTCGAACTTGTGCTTACTATCGGCGACGGCCAGTGGGTAATGTATGACCAGACAGTGAGCGTCGAGCCGATTCCGGTCGGTCAGAGCGCTCTGGTCAGCCTTCCGGACTGGACCGCAGACCCACTTGGCGGCGAACGGGTGGTCTCGGCTACGCTGATTCTTGCCAACGATGACGACATTTCCGACAACCACCTGGTGTCCTGGTTCAAAGTGGTCATCGCACCAACCGAGCCGAATGACCCGATACGCTGGGGATGGCAAGAGGTAAGACCGCTGCCACCGGGACCGGGCAACAAGCCGGTACGATCAGGCGCATGGCTGGCAGTTGACAAGGCGACTGGTCTCGTCTATGCGGCCCGCGGCAACAGGACCGGGGACTTCTACGCGTATCGGCCGACCAATGGTTCGTGGCAGGAACTTGCGGCCTTGCCAGGCAGGTTCGGCCGCGGTGCGCGCGGGGTTGCCGATGGAAAGGGCAGTGTGTTCGCGATTCGGGGCGCCGGGACTCGGGAGTTCTGGCGTTACTCCATCAGCGAGAACCGTTGGGAGCGCCTCGCTGATGTGCCGTTAGGCCCTAGCGAGAAGAAGCTCGGCAATGGCACTGACATGGTGCACGTGGAACAGTACGGCCTTGACTTCATCTACCTACTCAAGGGACCAAAGCAGGACTTCCTGCGCTACAACGTCCAGGCCGGTACTTGGGTCGTACTGGATGCTGCTCCGGCTGGAGCTTCTCCCAAGTGGAAGAAAGGTTCGTTCCTCGTGTACGACAACGACTCAAGGCTCTATGCCCACAAGGCGCCCGAACATGAACTATGGGTCTACGACCTTGGCGTGGATGCATGGGTCTTCCAGGGGCCCGGCATGCCTTATGCGACTCGGTCAACCGGATATCGTCCGAAGCGCATAAAGGAGGGTGGCTCAGCCACATGGCGTGAGGGGGCAATCTACGCGCTCAAGGCCGGAACTCCGCAGTTCTGGCGGATGGACCCCAGGACTCAGGTGTGGGCCGAGCGCGAGCCAATGCCCGAGCTTGGCACGACCCTCAAGAACGTGAAGGTCGGTCAGGGAGCGGACATCGTCAGCTATCCGTTTGGCCGCGTGTTGTACGCACTCAAGGGAAACAAGACCTTTGAGTTCTGGCGCTACGCGATGCCGCCGCAGGAGATACTCAACGATTCGCCTAAGGAGCCTCCGCAGTATGTCGGTGTGGCTGGCCCGGCCGAAGGACAGAACGCAAGTTTCCTATCGGTCCGGCCCAACCCAGTGTCTGGTAAGATGCTGAACCTCGGCTACGTGGTACCGGCTGCCGGTCAAGCCTGGCTTGTAGCCTATGATGCAACCGGCCGCATCGTGATAAGCCGTAAAGTCGCACTCGAACGTGCTGGCCGGTTGACCCTGAGCCTGGCCGAACTCAGCCCCGGGACCTATATGTTTCGGGTTGCTGGCCGTGGCTTTGACCTACAGACTAGGGTTGTGGTTGCTGACTGATAATCGTCTATCTGAGCGGGGCGGTGAAGTCCGCCCCGCTTGCTTAGGCGCGTGAAAGACGGTGTGCGAGGCGGATAGCGGCGACCATCGAACCCGGGTCGGCAATGCCTCTTCCCGCGATACCGAATGCAGTTCCATGCAAGGGCGAGGTGCGGACACACGGCAGGCCGAGCGTGATGTTCACACCTGCATTTCGGCCGAGTAGCTTGGCCGGAATCATCGCCTGGTCATGGTACATTGCGACATAGCCGTCAAAGCAAGGGCCTCTAGCGGACGAAAACCCGGCAAGAGCGGCGTCAGCCGGAATCGGCCCGTAAGCGTTGACCCCTGCCTTGCGCGCGAGTCTTATACCTTCGGCGATTCGTTCTTCTTCGCCGAGACTGAACTCGTAAGCATGCGGGTTGAATGCCATAACACCAATACGGGGTGATGCCCGGGAACTCAGGCAGGATGGCAGTGCGACACGCCGCTTCCTACGCCGTTTGCCCAGTCTCATTGTTTTCTTCAAGAACTCGCTGAGCAGCACCGCTTTTTCGCACACTGCCGCCGCCGTGATGTGACGCGGAACCCGGGCCAGGGGTAGATGGATTGTGACAAACACGGCCTTGAAGTTTGGCGTCCAGGCAAGCATCGCGTAGTGCTGCGCGCCAAATTGCTCGGCCAAAAACTCAGTCTGGCCCGACCAGGAAAACCCGACCAGACGCAGAGATTCCTTGGAAACAGGAGCAGTTACAAGTGCGCGGATTACGCCTTGCCTGAGCAGACGCACACCGGTTTCAAGCGCCGCAAAAGCGGCCCGGCCGCAACTCGCCTGTATCCGCCCCATCTTCCATCTACCAGGCATCTTGACCAAGTCGTCAACAACAGATAAGTCCACTCTTGTACCCAACCGTTTCTGCTCAAGTTCGAACACATGCTGACAGCCAATTACCCGCAATTCTTCGCGCTGCGTTCTGAATTCTGGGTCCTTCGTTGTCTGCTTCAGCGCTTTGAGAACCACTTCCGGGCCGATGCCGGCCGGGTCGCCCATTGTGATGCCGACCGGTGCTGACCGTGGTCTGCTGACCGTTTCCCGCTTTGAGCGGTGAGCAGTTCGCAGTCGCTGAATGGTACTCATCAGTAGTGGCTCAAAGTCCCGCTTCTTCGCGTGTACTTATCAATGAGTGTGAAGATGACAAGTCCGGCTGCGACCCAGACAACCGAGAGTACGGCAAGACGCACGAAAGCATCTGCGACCGTGAATGGCATCGTCTCACCAAGAAGGAAATGCCGGGCGGCGAGGATTCCGTAGGTCGTCGGCACCACCAGCGATGCCTTCTGCATAACTACCGGGAGGACCGCCAACGGATAGGCGATTGGGGTCAGTACCATCAGGATACTGCCCAGCGCCTCGGATATCAGCCACCCCTGCTTGAAGATGAGCGTGGTTGACGCCATTATCATCCCGATGCCGTAGAGCGCCAAGAGCATCACGCCGACAATGGCAAGTGAGGGCAGGAGTCCGAGAGGATTAATCCGGATACTGAATACGATGGTGATGAAGATAATCTGGGTGATTATCATCAACAACTGGTGCAGAATCGAGTGCATTGACATTCCCATCGTGAACACCCAGCGCGGTACCGGTGCGGCAAACACCGACTCAAGCGTGCCGTACATCTGCTCCTTACGCAGGGAGAAACCCATTGCCCAGAGCGCCATGTTCATGAACCCGATGAATATGTATCCAAGTGTGACAAATGAGACGAGGTCAGAAGTACCAACCAGCCGGTGGAGATTCTCAGAGGTACGGCCGCCAACCAGTGCCACACCGTACAGAAGGTACGGAAGAAGGTACACCACCGGGTCAATGAGCGAGCGGGCAAAGTCGGCCGGATAGGTCAGTTCGAGCCGCCACTCCTTGATGTTTTCGGCCCAGACCGCGCCTGCATAGTGCCGCAGCCGGGCCCATGTGGTCGAAAGACGGACGCCGAAATCCGGCCTGATCAGTCCGCTCTCTATTGGGAACTTGTCATCAGGCATACTTGCTAGTGCATCCCAACAGTTCCGTCGCGTCGGGTCTTGCGCTCAAGCCAGGTGAATATCAGCCAGCCGGCAATGAGCAGAACTGCGTCCATCACTACGAGTATGATTACGGTTCGGCCGAGACTGACTTCGTTGCGATTGAGCATGATGATGCCGCGGATGGCAACGAGCGCCCAAGTCAGCGGTATTAGCGTCGAGATGACCTTGGTGATAGCATTTACCTGAACCGGGTAGCGGATTGGTGAAAACAGAAAGAAAACCCACTCAAGCGTGTGAATCCAGCCATGGACTTCCTTGATGAGCAGGGTGAAGCCGGCAAAGGCAATAGTAAACCCGTAGAACCCGACCATCAGCAGTATAACAAGCACAAGCACCGGCAGGACCTTGGCCACAGTGAAACTGATGCCGAATGGCAGGATAGAGATGACCACCGCCTGCAGGCAAACGATGGCGGTCGTGACCAGCGCCTCGGCCAGAGTCTTGCCGATAAGAATGACGAGCGGGTTCGTCGGTGAGGCGATGATGTATTCCATCGTACCCCAGTAGGTTTCCTCGCGTAGACTGTTACCTACGCCCCAGAGTCCGGAGAAGACGAAATTAGACACCATTGCGCCGATGAGGACAAAGGCCATGTAGTTGCCTGAACCGGTGAGCTGGCGAAAAGCTTCGCTTGTCTGAGACCCGACCAGGGCCTTGCCCTGAAATACGAACGGGAATACCCAGAGCAGCGGAAAGATGGCCCAGAAGACAACGATGACAGGATAGGAGAAGTAGATCCGGATGGTCTTCGAGACCTCAGCTCGAACAACGTTCAGCGTCGCGGCGAAAGTCATGGCAGAATAAGACAGCAAGGTGAGGAGTAAAGACCGAAAGCGGGAACTAGGAGCTTAATCATTCGGCGACCATTCTCTTCCCGGCGTATTCTCGGCCGTGTCAGCGCCAAGTGAGGTGCCGGTGACATAGAGGAATACGTCCTCGAGCGTGGGTTGTTTAACATCCACCCCAAGAATCTTCGCGTCGGTACGTAACAATTCGATAGCGTCAGACAGAATCGTCTCGGCCTTGGGCAGCACTAGCTTCACGGTCGTGACGCCGTCCTTGAACTCGGACGAGAACCGTTCGAGCCCAGGCAGGGCCTGGACCTTGGTCGTATCCGGCCTGCCCAGCACTCTGACCTCAAGTACTTCGGTGTGAGGGATGTCGCGCTTGTACTGAGCCGGAGTTTTTACGTCAACGATTTTTCCCTTGTTGATGAAAGCGATGCGATTGCATAGCTCGTCGGCCTCGTCCATATAGTGAGTCGTGATGAGAATCGTCTTGCCCAGCCGTTCGTTCAGCTCCTCTTTGATGAATCTGCGGATAAATCGGGCAAACTGCGGGTCGAGACCCAAGGAAGGTTCGTCCAAGAGAATCAGGTCCGGGTCGTGCAGTATTGCCCGGGCAAGCGATAATTTCTGTTTCATTCCGGATGAGTAGCGCTCGACCCGTTCATGCTCAACTTCCCTGAGACCCAGAAGTTCGACCAGATAGTCAATACGCTTTTCCTTTGCCTTGCCGGCAAGGCCGTAGAGCGCAGCGAAGAAGTTCAGGTTGGCGCGGGCCGAGAGCTTCCAGTACAGCGTACGCTCGCCCGAAGTCAGCAGTCCGATGCGCTGGCGGCACCAGAGCGAGTCGCGGAACGCGTCATGGCCGAAGATACTGATACTACCCTCATCCGGGATAAGCAAGGTAGCAATACAGCGCACCAGCGTGGTCTTGCCTGCGCCATTGGGACCGAGCAGTCCGAAAAGCTCGCCCTGCCTGATTGAGAGTGTCGCGCGATCAACCGCCCGGGTTATTTTCTTCCTCAGGCCCCGGCCGCGGCGGAAGTTCTTCACCACGTCCCGGCACTCAAGCGCCGGGTATTCCTTTGCCGGATTGCTTCTTGCGAGTCCATGCTCAACCGAGCTTTCGATTTGCAAGTCGCGCTCTGTCACAAGCCGGTATCTTATGGATGGATTAGCCATGGGTCAAGCAGACCTATGTTTGACAGACTGGCAAACTTGGATAGACTTCTGCGGTGGAAAAGCTTCAGTTATGGGTTGCGCTGAAGCGCCGCAACCGGGCGGTCAGCTTGACCGTGCCGGTTGTTGCGTTGTATCTGGCTGTCATCCTTGCCCTCGGCCTTTTTGTGCTCACCGGCTACTTGAGCCGGCTCTACCTCAATCGCCACACCGACTACGGCCGTCTGCAACAGCTTGTGCGGGAAAACTACCTACTCAAGGCCAAGGTCACTGCCTATGCGGTCGCGCTTGACACCTTTCGTCAGTTTCTCGCCCTCACCGAGGAGATGGACAACCGACTACGCGCCGCGTCGGACCTGTACCTGATTCCACCAGAGGCGCGGCGCCTCGGGATTGGTGGCGTCCTGCCGGCGGACCCGACCCCAGAAGTTGGTGAACTCCTGCGCCGTGTCAAGTTCGAGCAGCGTTCCCTGGGCGAAATCGAACGCCAGCTCAAGGCCCGTTCGGCTGAACTTAGTCACATTCCCTCAATCTGGCCGGTACAAGGCTGGGTGACGTCATGGTTCGGGATGAGACATGACCCATTCACCGGTCAGCGCCAGATGCACGAGGGTATGGATATCGTCGCCCCGCGCGGCAGTGCGGTTGTCGCCCCGGCCGACGGCCGCGTGACCTATGCTGGCTGGAAGAGCGGCTGGGGCCGGTGCATCGAAATTGACCACGGTAACGGCATCCACACCTTTTTTGCCCATTGCCAGTCGCTCCGGGTAAACGTTGGGGATAACGTCAGCCGCGGCAAGATCATCGCGACAGTCGGTTCCTCAGGCCGCGCTACCGGTACCCATCTTCACTACGGTGTCATGCGCGGAGGGGTTTGGGTCAACCCACGCAACTACATCGTCAATTGAAGGGCAGGGTCCACTTGCCCCATAAGCCCGATTGCGTGCTAGCGCTCCAGTACCACTGGCATTTTCTCCACCCAGTCACCATCCGGCAGATGGTATGACAGCCACACGGCGTAGATGCCACCCGCTGCAATCCGGCCTGATGCGTTCCGGCCGTCCCACACGACCAGGCCCTGCTCAGTCTCGGTTTTAACGTCAAGCAGTTCTCGGCATACGCGGCCAGCTAGGTCGAATATCACGATTCTCAGTTTGCCACCGGACCTCGGCAGCCGATATACGACTTCAAGGCTGTCCTCGTACCCGTCCTGATCAGGGCTAAAGCTCGAGGTCGCCAAACTCAAGAGACGACCAGCCCCAGATGGATTGAGTGTCAAGCGCAACCGATTGTTGACCGTATCCCTGTCTCCTTCGCAGGTAATCCGCGCCCAGAGGTCGGTTGTAGTCCTAGGCCCGGTAAGCGTAAACTCAACAACCGAATCCTCACCAGGCAGCAGCGGCCATCCGTTAGTATGCCAGCATTCCTCTGACGGGTCGCGGGCCGAGTTTCCGTTGCGGTCAAGGAATACATCCAGAAACCAATTCTGGGTTGGAATGAACCCGACGTTTGCAATCAGGACCGAACCCCGAAACGACTGACCCGGCCTCAGACTCTCCGGCTCAGCTAATCTGAGCTCTGACACCGAAAGATTTGGCACAGTGCTCGCCAAGTTCGGCCTGCCGGGTGTGCATCCATCAGAACAGGTGGCCCAGTTCGATATGATGTCCGGCCCGACTTGATCAATCCGCTCCCACGAAAAACCATCCCCGGGGTTGGCCGGAAAATTGTCATTCGGGGTTGCCGGCGTGCCGAACGTACTTGTGTCACCATATGGCGATGCAAGTACTAAGGGATCGGTAGTGGCTAGACCGTTGCCGATTGTAGTATTGGCTGTAGTGAGAATCAGGCACGAGTCACCAAATCGGTACGGCTGCTCATACCCACCGACTGGCACCGGGTCGGTATATTCTGAGTCCAACACCACCGCATACTTGCCAGGCCCGAGCCAGGTGTAGTTGATGATTGCGGTCGGGTTCGCACCAAGGATTGACGAATCCTGCCACGCAATTAGCCGGTCGAGCGAACCATCGAGGTCGTCAAGAATCCAGCCCATGAGGTCAACCGCTTCCTGAGTGGGGTTGTACAGTTCCACAAACTCGTTTCGGTCCTCGGGCGCGTGTGCACCGGTGCTACCCGAGGGATTGGCCATTACTTCGGTGATAACGACTCGACTTGTAGCGACAAGTGCAAGCAGCAGGGCAACCACGGGCAGAGGATAACGGTGGCCCGGCTGTCGGTCAAATCAAAGGCACGTCCAGGACGTCCCGCTTCGGAATCCAGGGACAACCTTGAAGAACTCTTGCCTGCACTTCGAAACTGGCAGCGACCCGCAGCACTGCTTGGCAGTTTCAGGTACGAACAATCTGATTCGGGCGCAAGACAACGCGACTACAGTATCGGCAGGTAGCGCTTGACCTCGTACTCTGTGACCTGAGCCTTGTACTCGTCCCATTCCAGCTTCTTGTTGCGCACGAAGTGTCGGAACAGCTCGTCACCCAGAGTCTCGCGCACAAGCTTGCTGGACTCGGCTCGCAGGACTGCACCAAACAGGTCCGAAGGTAGCGAACCGATACCCGCAGCCTTGCGCTCCTCCGGTGTCATCCGGTAGATATTGTCCGATGTCGGCGAATTGAGTTTCAGCTTCTGAGTGATGCCGGCAAGGCCAGCGGCAAACAGCACTGCAAACGTAAGGTACGGGTTGCAGGCCGGGTCCGGCGAGCGGTATTCGCACCGGGCCGCGCCTGGTCGTCTTCGGTCGAACGCCGGGACCCGGACCAAAGCCGAACGGTTCATCTGTGCCCATGACACATACACCGGCGCCTCGTAGCCAGGCACAAGCCGCTTGTAGGAGTTGACCCACTGATTGGTGACCGCAGTGATCTCCTCGGCATGCCTAAGCAGACCAGCGATGAAGTGCCGGGCAGTGTCCGAGAGATACATGGACTTTGTGGCGTCGAAGAATGCGTTTCGGCCAGCCCGAAACAGTGACAGGTGAACGTGCATCCCCGAACCATTGATGCCGTAAACCGGCTTGGGCATGAAACTCACGTGGACATTGTTAGCTTGGGCAACTTGTTTGGCCACGAACCGGGCAGTGATAACGTTGTCGGCCATGGTCAGTGCGTCTGTGTAGCGCAGGTCCACCTCGTGCTGGCTTTTCGAAACCTCGTGGTGGCTGTATTCGACCGGTACGCCCAAGGCCTCGAGTGCCGTGATAGTATCGTGGCGAACCCGTTCCGCGACCGCCACCGGAGTCAGATCGAAATAACCCGAGTGGTCTAGAAATTCGGGAGCGGCCGAACTCTTGAAGTAGAAGCACTCAAGCTCACAACCGGCCTTGGGGATGAAACCGAGCTTGCGGCATCGCTCGACAACACGCCGCAGCACAAACCTCGGGTCGGAGAGAACCGGCTTCCCCGCCGGTGTCATTACGTCGCCAAACATTCGGCCAGCCCGTTCGCCCTGCACTTCCCAAGGTAGAACGGCGAAAGTGGTCGGGTCCGGTCGAACTACCATGTCTGACTCTTCAATGCGGGCGAAACCCTCGATTGAGGAACCGTCAAAAGCCATTCCGTGGCTAAACGCTCGCTCAAGCTCTGTGGCCGGTATCGTCACGCCCTTGAGAAAACCTAGTACATCAGTGAACCATAGCTGAACAAACCGGACTTTGCGCCTTCTTATCTCGCGGACTACAGAAGTAGACGTCTTCTTCATCTTTCCCCCGGTGCGGTCTTTGATCTTTGGTGGAACTGTTCCACCCGATATATTCTAACACGTCGGCTGAGTCGGGTCAAACAATGCCCCGGTCAAGGGAAATCTTCATAGACGCTCTTAGCGGCCAAGCAATTCGTGCTTTCCGGAATCGGAGAGCTTGGCACGAACCCGTGACGCTCGCTGCGTACCGTACTACTTCCGCATCCGGCACCTCCGGGCTTACCGATGTTCCTGGACAACGGGCAGCCAGTTTGCCTAAGCTTGACACCGTACTGCAATCGGCAATATCATGATAGCGTGAGAGTGTTGCGAACGCGACCACGCGTCTACTCGGGAGAACCGGCATGATCTGGCACTATCGCTGCCCAGAGTGCAGCCAGCCACTTGAGGTTGACTGGGACTGGCACCGAGACGAAGTCGTCTGTCCGAACTGCCAGCACAGCCACTACCCGCCAACCCCGCGTGAGGACCACACCGCCTATTTTGGTGGTGACACCTGGCCTCAGGAGATGGCCGACGCGGTTGTGGCTTTGAGGGGCACAACTTGTGCGGTCCCGGGTTGCTACGAGGCTTATGCCACCCTGGTTCACCGCTGCCCTAGGTCCAAGGGTGGGCGCACCTCGGTTGAGAACCTGCTGCCGATGTGCAGTCATCATGCTCGGCTCAAGGGTGAGCAGGAGTATGACGAGTGGCTTGCAAGTCAACCCGAGTTGTCACCGGCCGTGAAGGTCGAACCAATCAAGATTACCATCACACAAAAAAAGCGCCCTCCGGCTCCTGAACCGAGCTCCCGTTTCATCGCCTTCTGCCAACCGGTCGCCGGACATGCCAAGCCTCCCCTGCTCCCGGCCGACATGAAACTCATTGCTCTCGCTCCGGTACTGCCCGGCCCATGTCATCGGCTGCTTCTTGACTATGATTGGCGTCTTGAATCGGCGGGCACCGGTCGAGTAGTACTACTTGCCTGGCAGCACACGCGCTCGCTCGAGCTCACTGCCCCTGCTGGCATACCAGACTGCCCGCAACTGGTCAACGAACACTCGGGCAAGGCCGGTGACTCGGGCACCGGCTTGCTAGAACTCACACTCGACGGCCCGGGCGACCGCCGGTGGCACGTTGCGGTCGCGCTCGAACCCGGCACCGGTCAGCTCGCGCTTGACCAGTACCTGCTCTCGCTCACCGACTAACCAGGCGAGATACCGCGGACGGCGAACTCAGAGCATCTGTGAAAAGGACAAACTACGCGGCCTGAATTCAGCGCAGGAACGAGCGGACCTGCTCAACAACCGTATTTTGTGGCACTTCAAGTTGCTCGCCGGTTTCGAGATTCTTGACTGATAATGAGCCGCGTGCCAGCTCGTCTGGCCCGACAATGACGCAGCACGCCGCACCGGCCGCATCCGCGGACCGGAACTGGTGCTTGGGTTTGCGTGCATCAAAGTCAATCTGGGCTGGAATGCCGGCCGCCCGGAGCCGGTCAAGAACCCTGACCGCGGCGTCAAGCTCGGATTCAGCCAGCCAGACCACGAAGACGAGCTTTCGTCGTACCGCCGGACTCGATTCAGGTGTTGCCAAGAGTGTCCGCTCCAGACCAATTGCCAACCCAACTGCGGGCGTCTCTGGTCCGCCGAAGTCCGCGACAAGATAGTCGTACCGGCCGCCGCCGCCTAGGCTGTCCTGGGCACCGAGCCGCGTGGAAATATACTCGAAGGTTGTCCGGTTGTAGTAGTCCAACCCCCTTACCAGCCGGTCATTCACTTCGAACCGCACTTCCCATCGCCTGAGCGCAGCCATGACCGCCTGGTGGTGACGTTGGCATTCAGGGCACAGGTACTCGGCCGGCTTGGGCGCATCGGCCACCGCAATCCGGCAGGTTTCGACCTTACAGTCGAATACGCGCAGCGGGTTGCGTTCAAGCCGGAGACGGCAGTCCGGACACAACTCTCCCTGGTGCCCAACCAAGAACATGACCAGTTTGTCCCGGTACGCGGGCCGGCACACGCGGCATCCGATCGAAGTAAGCTGGGTCAGGCAGTCAGTGATGCCGAGTTCTTGAAAGAACACAACCCCAAATCGAATCAATTCTGCATCAACCATCGGGTGAGCCTCCCCCAGCGCCTCAACTCCGAGCTGGCGAAACTCACGGTACCGGCCCTTCTGCGGCCGACCGTAGCGAAAGTGCGGTCCAATGTAGTACAGCCGGCACGGTACTCGGATGTAGTTCTCTAACACCGCCCGCACCACACCTGGCGTACCCTCGGGCCGAAGCGTCAGGTCCCTTCCGGCCCGGTCCTTGAAGCTATACATCTCTTTTGTGACGATGTCCGAGCCCGAACCCGATGACTTCACGTATACCTCGGTGTGTTCGAACACCGGAGTAACTATTTCTTGGAAGCCATACCGCTCGCACAGACTTCGGGCGACGGTTTCAATCTGTCTGAGCCGCGCCGATTCCGGCGGTATAAAATCCTGGGTTCCCTTGGGTCTAGTATGTTTCAGCCCGCCCATGGTCAGAGCACGTTACGTTCTATACTCAACGCCCGGCGCCCAATTCGGATGAAACGCCGTGATGCGTCAGCGTAGTCATCGTCCATCTCTTTTCAGCCTCGAGCCCAGTTCGAAGCAGACCACACCGGCGATAACGCCGATGATATTGGCCAAGAGTTCAACCGTATCGTAGGTGCGGTAAGGGAGCTTCTTCTGGACTAGCTCCAACCCGACGGCCAGGGACAGAGACACAAACAGGGTCAACCACGGTGCCGCGGCTTGGCCCAGCGCACCCAGTACGGTGAACATTACGGTGTGACTGACCTTGTCCAGTCCGGCCCAGAACAGCCTCGGCATGCGCTCGGTCGGCACGACCAGCGCGATAACGGTCAGCGTAATCCAGGCTGCATACATTATCCACGTCACCCCACGCCTTCTAGCCAAGCAGCCTCCGGGGCAGGGTCGCCAACAACCGCCCTCGCACACTACTCAGGTCCGGACCCGTTCGGAGAACTCCTGTTCTCGCACTCATCGGCGCCTCGCGGTCACTCTGTTGAAACTCTCGCATTGGCTGGCCATCGGAAATCGGCCTCCGGTCACTTTCTTATTATCTCTTTCACCCGCATCAGCCGGGTCAACTCCCCGCGTTCGTTCTCAGCAAGCTTCAGGGTTATAAACTTCACTGTTTCCTCGATGTCCGGTATCAGCACAAACTCTAGGGCGTTCACCCGCCGTCTTGTTTTCTCCATCTCTCCTGCCAGCAGTTCGAGCGTCTTTTCCTTTTCGGCAAGTACGAGCAGCGAGTCAATCAGCTTCTCTAACTCCAAGAGTCCGAGGTCGAGTTCTCCGGACGTCTTGGCGAACCCATAGCACCACAAGTCGCCTGAAACCTCCTTCCTGAATACCGGCACCCTAATGTTCAGGATGTTTCGGGTTTCAACCCTGACTCGTATCTTCCGGGTCGGCACCATTACCGCCTCATCAAAGAACCTCGGATCGAATGCACTCCTGGCCAAGGCCAGCCGGCCCAGGACCCTCCCGGTTTCCCGCTCGACCCGGATGCGGTGCGTTCGGATTTCGGCGATGAGTCCTAGAATCTGTCTCATCAACTCTTCCTGCTTGTCCTTCAGGAGTTTGTGCCCCCGGCGTGCGACCCCAAGCCGGTGGCGCAGCTTCATAAGCTGCATCCTAGTGGCGCCGACCGACAATCTCATCGGCGGTAAGTGTAGATGCAGGTGCAGCCAAGTCAAGCAGCCCTCCCTCAGCATCGGGCACTGGGAATCCGGGACAAGCCCGGACAAAACGACCAGTTAGCGAACAAGGATCAGGGCGCTGCCCCCCGGGGTGAGCGATTGACAATAGTCTGAACCGATCTAGACTTCTGGTCGGTCAGCAGTAGTTCAGGAGGTCCTCGATGAAGTACGTCTTTCTTGTTCTTTCTGTTCTGCTTTACGTCGTGCTGGCACGAGCAGAGTTCTGGCCAATTCCTCCCGGCGACTCAGTTCATCCATTGGGCAACAACTGGGGCAATTATCAGGACTACGGCGGTGGCGCCTACTTTCACAACGGCATTGACATCATCACCGTCGGCCAGCACAACAGACCAGTCGTAGCCATTGCCGACGGTTGGGTCAAGGGCTGGGGAACGATTCAGGCCGAGCTCCACTACCGACTGGCAATCTGTGACTCGCCTCTGACCTATACCGGTCGCGCACCCGGATGGCTCTACGCCCACATTGACGCCGAACGGCCCCACAAGAACCTTGGCGACCGGGTTTTTACCGGCGATACCATCGGCTACCTTGTTTATTGGACCGTGTCCGGATTCGACCACATTCACTTTGCCCGCATCTCGGACACCGGCTCCACTTGGATGCGCTTTCCTAACGTTACGTGGTGGTTCATTCAGAATCCACTAACCATTCTGCTTCCGCGTGGCGACCTTGTAGCCCCGGTTTTCGAAAACGCCCGCAGCGGTCAGAAATTCGCCTTCTGCCGCGACAACACGAACAACAGTTACCTGAATTATAACGCGCTCACCGGCGATGTGGACATCATCGCCAAGATTTACGACAAGACCGGATATACAACCGGCAACTCAACTTGGGACAAGCTCGCGCCCTATCAGATTGACCACATGATTCGACGTCAGGATGGGCTCATCGTGCGGCCTTGGACTACGAGTGTCCAATTTTCGAACCGGCTCGACGCATCAAACGTCCACGTAGTATATAAGAACGACAACACCTGCAACTCTTATGGCGACTACGACCGCCGCGAATACTTCTTTATCGTCACCAACACCGACGGTGATACGATTATCGAGTCCACTGACACCCAAGGCAAGTGGGCGACTGCGTCAGTCGGCGACGGCAACTACTGGGTAATCGTGCGGGCGTCGGACATCGCGGGCAACACCACCAAAGACTCAATGCTCGTTACCACTGCCAACGGCGTATCCGTAGAGGAGGCACCTTTCGTCTTTCTCAATCGCGAGTTTCATGCTGTCCCGAATCCGACGTCCGGCCGAACATCCATTGTCTTTGGCATTGGCCGCACGGCATCCTGTCGCGTGCGGCTGTATGACAATGCGGGTCGAGTTGTCCGGTTGCTTGCAGATTCGCGCCTGGGTGCAGGCCGGCATGAGCTCACGGTCAACGACCTTGCGACCGGGGTCTATTTGGCCGAGCTTACGCTCGACGGCAAGGATACCTATCGAACCAAACTCGTAGTCACCCGCTAGGACTGAAACTTTCGCCAGAGCGGCGCGGCCTTGGAGCTGCGCCGCCTACAAAAGAGCAAGACTGGAGAGCTATCTGAGAATCAAGGTGGTGCTTGCTCCACTTACAGGTTCCCGCACACAGTACAGTCCGGGACACACCCTGCGGCCGGTCCTGTCAGTACCGTCCCAGACCACACCCGCCGCGGACCGATCACCGCTTGCGCTCAAGGAACGAACCAGCCGGCCGGTCGCATCGTAGATATTGACTCGCTGCGCGCCAGTCGGAAGCCTCAAGTTGACAGTCGTTCTGAAGGGATTTGGTCTGGCTTCGATCCGGTCGCGTGATGCCTCACGCATTGGCCCGCTACCAACGCCAGGTCTACCAAGCCGCCGAGACGAGAAGATGCGTCCTGTGTCAGTATCCTGGCCCTGCCAAACCGCCCATAACTGACTGGAGTATGTGGAAACAATGACCGGGCTGTTGTAAACACCGCCGACTGCGACTGTTTCCGGCGTAGACCAGCCGTCATTCTGATAATACCGGGCCAGGAGTGTCATCGGCTGGCCGACGCCCTCGGTGTAGATGACCCAGAATATGCCAGCGGTGTCAACACACATCCGTTGTCTAACCCCAGGCGTGGCCGTGCGCGAAATGGTTTCCGGTGCGGTCCAGTTGCCGGCACGGTACATCCGTGCAAGCAGGAGCCGCTCGGTGTTTACCGTCTGGACGTTGGTCTCAAGCAGAGTGCCGTGCAGGTCTGAGACGATTGCTGGCGAACTGCCGGGGAAGACCCCGAGCGTCGTTGTGTCCGGCAGGCCAGCAATATGCACTCTGTAGCTCGGTACTATGGGTACGATGCGGGTCCATGCGACAAAGAAGCGGTCTCCGGTATCCGCACACAACGCCGGCTCGGTGCAGTCGGTAAGCGGCATCGCGGAACCGCCAGCAACGAGCCGACGGGCACGCCAAGTGTCGCCGTCAAGCTGGCTGAACCAGACCGAAGAGTAGAAGTCCGGTGGCGTGCCGGCGATGTCGGTCCAGACCATACCGGTCTGACCAGCACCATTGTGTCGGAGCACGATCGCCGAAACTCCGGTATCGGACATAGTCAGCTCCGACGGGCTTATACCGGCGCTGTCCGCATACGCCGTGTAAACGCCCCAGCTATCCTGGTCAACCGGGAACGCCCCTTTGTAGTACGCGACCCATAGCCGGTTTCGCAAAGGGTCGGTGGAAAGCCCGGGACCGGTCATGGCGATTTCAGCCGAGCGAGTAGCAAACCGACGCAGTCCGGTCCAGCGACCGCTGTCAGCGTTGTACATGCTGCCCCGGATTTCATACTCGGTGAACCCGTAGCGCGACACCCAGGCCGCGAACAGACTGCTGTCGTCAATCGCGACGGCAGTACACGCCAGGTCGTCCGCCGAATCGTGCGGCAGAGCCATGGGCGCAGACCACTGGCCCGGCCCGGACGTGGCGGCAAGACACAGGCAGAGGACGAGCTTTCTCATTTGGCCTCCTTTTGCCAACGAAATTATAAACCTGGGTTCTACCCGGTGCAACGCCGTGTTGCGTATTGAACCGGCGCCGGTAAGACCGTGTTCTAGTTCGCAAAGGACGGTATGCTACCTGAGTAGCAATTATTCTTGACTCGACACCGGGCCGGGATAGACTTCTTTCAACTGACGTGCGATGCACATCAGGGGCGGGGATCGCCGGGTATGGTTTTCTGCAGCCTGCGAACCGGCTCCGGCGACCGCCAAGAAAGCAAGGTGTTGGACACCAGGAGTACGCGGCAGCCTGAAGTTGGAGCAGAGGTGGCTGGAGTGCCAGCGGCAAGGTTCCTGATTCCCGGTGTACAGCGCCAGTGCAGGATCAAGTACTACTACCGAGGAGGTATCGTGAAGCAGTTCGTATTATGCCTGGCGGTTGTTGCTGCGGCATTGGGCGGCACCATCGTCCCGGAGCTGGAGAATATACTCGCCAACTCCCGGCCCGACGAGATGGTCGCCGTTGTGGTTCACACCAGTCTGCAGGCCGACCTGAGCCAACTGCCACCAAATACTACCTATGATGAGAAGATAAGCTATCTGCAATATGTCGCAGAACGTGCCCAACGCGGGATTCTCGACTACCTGGCGGCCACCGATGCTAAGGACGTGCGAAGTTTCTGGCTTGAGAGCCGCATTGCGCTTTCGGCAACACCCGCGGTCATTCGCGCCCTGGCCGCTCGTGAGGACGTTGACTACGTCATTGACGACTTCACGGTTACGCTCGAAGCCGCGCCTAGTGTCACAACCGTTACTGACGTAACCGACATGCAGCAGTGGAACATCACCAAGGTGAGTGCGCCCGACTGCTGGGCCGCAGGGTATAATGGAGCCGGCGTCGTGGTCGGCAACATTGACACCGGCGTTTACGTCAGCCACAGCGTGTTCGGTAGCCGCTGGCGCTCGACCAATGGCTGGTTTGACGGCGTCAACGGCCAGACAAGTCCGTACGACGACTATGGCCACGGCACCCACACAATGGGAACCGCAGTTGGTGCTCTGGGATATGGTGTTGCCCCAGGCGCAACGTTCATCTGTGCCAAGGCCTTCAACTCCCAAGGCAGCGGCCAATCAAGCTGGATATCGGCATGCCTCGACTGGATGGCCGGAACCGGCAAGCCTGATGTATGCTTCAACTCCTGGGGCACGTCCGACCGTACCAGCACTTACTGGTTCAACTCGTTCAATAATCTGCGCAGCCTTGGTATCGTCTGCGTGGCCTCAATCGGCAACGCCGGCCCTAGCGGTTCCACTTCCCTGCCCCCGGGCTCTTATCCGATCTGCATCGGCGTAGGCGCGACAACGAGTTCCGACGCAATCGCCAGCTACTCAAGCCGTGGGCCGGCCCCCAATCAGAGCCCATGGACTGACACTCAATACTGGCCCAGGCCCGACTGGAATCTCATCAACCCAGGCATCGCCGCCCCGGGGTCAGGCGTCGTCTCCTCATTACCCAACGGTGGCTACGGTTCAATGGACGGCACTTCAATGGCCTGCCCGCATGTTGGCGGTGCTGCCGCAATCCTGCTTCAGAAGAAGCCGACCCTGACGCATAACGAAATCTTCGTGCTTCTGACCGAGAACGCCGACAAGCCATCGGGCGGCGGGCCGTATCCGAACAACAACTACGGCTGGGGCCGGCTGAACTGCAAGGCCGCGCTTGACGCCGTGACGCCATCAAACAAGCCGAATCTCGTGCTCACCCGTACTGCGGTTACGGGAGACAACAACGGCAACGGCCGGTTCGACCCAGGTGAGACTGGCAATCTCATCACCTACATCCGCAATGCCTCGACCGTCGGTGCCACCGCGGTCAGCGGTCGGCTACGCACCAGCTCCAGCTACCTGACAATTACGGACTCCACTGCAAACTACGGCAACATTGCGGGCAACGACAGTGCCAACAACCTGTCTGACCCGTTCCGGCTTTCAGTAAGCTCGGGCTGTCCGCAGGGCCACACCGCGGCAATGACGCTGTTTCTATCCTGTGCAGAATCTTCCTTCACCCGCTCTTTCAACCTTGTTATCGGCGAGCCGCCGGTCCAGGGTCAGCTTCTGATGGACCACGATACCGGTTACTGCAAACTGACCGTTTCCTGCCAAGGCTCGATTGGCTACGACCTACCGCCGGCTGATGCCGGGTCCGGATTCTGTTATCCCAAGACCGGCTCAAGCCAGCTTTTTTACGGCAGTTTCGCAGTCGGTAATTCCGCGAACTACGTTGCCGACCGGCACTTCTCCAACCCGGCATCAGGTACGCCGAACACCGACCTTGTACCGGTGGACAGCCTGCGGCCGGTGTCACCGCCTTCGGCTGGTGACGAGCACTTCCGGGGCAGCTACTCGGATGCTGGTCATCCTTCAGCCAAAGGATTGACGATCACCCAGAACAGTTACCAGGTTGCGGCTCCGGGATACGACGACTTTGTCGTACTGGTATTTGACATCCAGAACAACGGTGCAAGTGCGGTCAACGGCTTGTACACTGGTGTGTTTGCCGACTTCGACATCGGCTCGGCGCCGACCGCAAACATCTGCTCATCCGATGTCGCCCGCCGGTTCACGTTCATGCGTCAGTCTTCAAGTGCTAACCCGACGGTCGGCGTGAAAATCCTCGACCCGCACTCCTACGCCAACCTCGCCGCAATTGACCACGCACGGTACGTGTACCCGGACTCGGCGATGACCGACGGCATGAAGTGGCGGTTCCTGAACGCGACCATCAACCAGCCGAACTCAAACCGCGCCTACGACTGGTCGCTGTGCACCTCAGTCGGGCCATTCGACTTGCCGGCCGGTGCTCGTCAGCGGGTCGCCTTTGCATTCTGCGGCGGAACAAGCACCAGTCAGGCGCGCGCCCATGCCGACAGTGCCCAGTCCTGGTATGACAATACCATCGGCAGCGCTGAGCCACAACAGCCGGTTGCCCTCCGGTGTCTGCGAGTCGAACCGAACCCGTTCTCGGGCCATGCCGAGATTCACTACCAACTGAATCAGGCCGGCCGGGTACGCATCTCAGCGATTGACGTCGCTGGCCGTGAGGTTGCCTGCCTGGCCGACGAGGTTCGACCTGCAGGCGAGCTACGCCTGACCTGGTGTACTCATGACCTGGCGCGGGGTGTGTACTTCTTGAAGATAGAGACGCCTGATATCGGCTCGCGGTACAAAGTGGTCAAACACTAGCAACCGTTGTTGCCACCACTAAGCCGGGCGGCACCGTCCGCCCGGCTTTTCTGTGCAGCTAGCATCGGTACAGAGTCGAAAGTGAAACTCTCCATCGCGGCGGCTGACAGCACCATATGCCCATTCGTCAAGGTGGCGGCAGACCCTCACAGTTTCACACTCCTCGTGCCCGGCGACTCCTTGTTCGCGACGTGCTTTTCCCAGCGTCCATCTGTGGTTACAAGTCCCGGCCGGGCCACAAATTTCGGGTTGACACCCGGGGGGGGCAGTATAATCTTGCTTAGTCTGGTTTCCGCGCCCGGGCAGGTCGCCAGCGTCCCAGGCGCTGGGCCGGCTGGTTGCATCCGAGTTGAGAACTGTGTCAGCATAGACAAGTTGCAGGACCGGCTTGGCGACTTGCGTGCGTAACGTGGCGCACAAGCCTTTCTGCAAAGCCAAACACGCCATCCGGCTCAAAGACGGTCAGCCGGCTGGCAAGCAAAAAGCAAGACCGTCAAACAAGGAGGATAGGATGATACGCAGAGCAGCGGTGATGCTTGCCGTGATGCTGGCAATGGCGCTGGGGCAATGGACCCCGGAGGGCGGCGGTGACCACGGTGGAGCTGATTGGACTCCAACGCCAGGACAGAACATCTCTGGCCGTCACTACAATATTGGTACGTTCACGATACCGGTAGGCCAGACTAACAACGTGACACCCTGGCGGAATACCGGAGACCAGTCTGGTTACCTGGTCGTTGAAGCGACTACTGTCAACATCGGTAGCGGTGCTCTTCTCGACGCAAACGGCCGTGGCTATGGCGGCGGCGGGGGGGCTGAAAACAACTACACGGACCATCTTGGCGACGGAAAAGGTGGAGTCAACGGTAACGGCGGGGACGGCGGCGGCGGCTACTGGGGCACGAGCCTCTCCTACGGTGGTGGTGGCGGCGGGAGTCCGAATGGCAGCGGCGGCGGTGGGAACCAGCCAGGTCAAGCTGGGACAGTCACAGCCGGCGGCAATGGCGGCAACCAACCATCAGGAGGCGCTGGAGGACCCGGAGGAACCGGCTACGGTGGTGGTGGAGGCGGTGGCGGCGGCTTTAGTGCAGGTGGTGGTGGTGGTGGCGGCGGCGGCACCGGCGGTCAGAACGGGCAGTGGGCCACCAACAACCCATCCGGCGGTCGCGGTGCTGGCCCATACTACGGAGCGGGTGGAACAGGAAGCGGTGGCAGTACAGCCAATTCAGGCCAGAACGGCGGGTACCTAGCAAACAACTCGAACGGTGATGCTACGACCGACTCCTCCGTGGTGATGGGCTCGGGCGGTGGTGGAGCAGGCTCAAGTACGAATGGCGGCTATGGTGGTGGTGGTGGCGGCGGCGGTGCAGGCGGCGGATGTGTACGGCTGATGGCGACTTCAAGTATGACTGTCGCCGGCACGATTCGAGCTCAGGGTGGCGGCGGCGGACGGAACGGTGGACCTACATTCACTGGCGTCTTTGGTGGCGGCGGTGCAG